>JBKJRE010000578.1:0-2995 GCA_046594775.1 Rhizobiaceae bacterium
TCAGCATCTTGAAGGCCGGCTGCAACTGGTCGGTCCGGATCGCGCGCATCGCGGCGCGGATCTCGTGGATCGCCAGCTTCATCCACAGTTCCGACGTCTGGTGCTGGATGATGAACAGCATCTCGTCATGGGCCGCCGACAGCGGCGCCTGTGCATCGAGCACCTTTTCGAGATGCAAATAGTCGCTGTAGGACATGCGACCGTCAAATGACATCTGGGCGCCTTCGCTGGCCGGATCGTCGGGTTTGACGCTCATGTAACCAGCGCCTTCCTGCGATAGTCGGCCTGGTCCCACAGCCGGTTTTCCATGATGTCCTGAAGGATGTCGACTGCGCCGCAAACCTCAGTCTCGCCGATATAGAGCGGCGTCATGCCAAAGCGGATAGCGTCGGGCGCGCGAAAGTCGCCGATCACGCCGCGCGCGATCAGCGCCTGCATGATGGCGTAGCCTTCCGGGTGCCGGAAAGAAACCTGGCTGCCGCGTACTGCTGCATCGCGCGTCGTGGCGAGCACCAGCTCAGGGCAGCGTGCCTCTACCTCGGCGATGAACAGGTCGCAAAGCGCGATGGCGGCGGCGCGAACATCGTCCATGGACACGCCGTCCCAGACGTCGAGCGCGGCGTCCAGTGCGGCGAGCGCGATCACCGGCGGCGTGCCTACCCGCATCCGCTCGATGCCTTGCCCGGCGCGGTAGTCGAGGTCGAAGGCGAAGGGCGCTGCATGGCCCATCCAGCCGGACAGGGCAGGCTGGGCGCTCTCGGCGTGGCGCGGTGCCACATAGATGAAGGCTGGAGCGCCCGGTCCGCCATTCAGATATTTGTACGTGCAGCCGACCGCGAAATCCGCCTCCGCGCCGGCAAGGTCGACGGGTAGGGCGCCGGCCGAATGAGCGAGGTCCCAGACCGTCAGCGCGCCATATGCATGCGCTTTCGCCGTCAGCGCTTTCATGTCGTGCAGCCGCCCGGTGCGGTAGTCGACCTCGGTCAGCATCAGCACGGCGACGCTGTCGTCGATGGCGGCCTCGATTGCTTCGGGCTCGACGACTTTAAGCTTCAGCCCGCGTCCGAACGAGGTGATCAGACCCTGCGCCATATAGAGGTCGGACGGAAAGTTGCCGTTGTCGGACAGCACGACGCGCCGGCCCGGATTGAGATCGAGCGCCGAGGCAAGCGCCTGGTAAACTTTGACGGACAGCGTGTCGCCCATCACGACTGTGCCTTCCGCCGCGCCGATCAGCCGGCCGATACGGTCACCAATGCGGCGCGGTTGCTGCATCCAGCCCGCGACATTCCAGCCGCGGATCAGGTGCTCGCCCCATTCATCGGCGATCATGTTGGCGACCCGCGCCTTGGCGGCGAGGGGAAGCGGCCCGAGCGAATTGCCGTCGAGGTAGATCACCCCGTCGGGGATGTGAAAAAGCGCGCGGGTTTTGGAGAAATCCGTCATGGCGTTTCCTTCAACCGGAACCGCTGGATCTTGCCGGTCTGCGTCTTGGGCAAGGCCTCGACGAACTTTAGCGAGCGCGGATATTTATACGGCGCGATCACCGCCTTGACGTGATCCTGCAGACGCTTGCGCGTCAGGTCGTCGGCGGCCGCGCCCGCCACCAGCACAACATGCGCCTCGACGATCTGGCCGCGTTCCGTGTCGGCTACGCCAATCACCGCGCATTCGCTGACCTCGGTGTGGGCGAGCAGCGCCGCCTCGACCTCTGGTCCGGCGATGTTGTAGCCCGACGAAATGATCATGTCGTCGGAACGGGCGGCGAAGTGGAACGCGCCTGCCTCGTCCTGGATGAAGGAATCGCCGGTCAGGTTCCAGCCGTCGCGAACGTATTTCTGCTGGCGGGCGTCGGCGAGATAGCGGCATCCGGTCGGGCCGCGCACGGCCAGCCGTCCGATGCTGCCGCGCGGCAGTTCCTGCATGTCGTCATCGACGATTCTTGCCTCGTAGCCGCTGACGGGCCGGCCTGTGCTGGCAGCCGTCATGTCTTCCAGCCGGTTCGAGATGAAGATATGCAGCATCTCGGTGGCGCCGATGCCATCGAGGATTGGTTTGCCGGTCTTCTTCGTCCATTCCTCGAACACCGGAGCCGGCAATGTTTCGCCGGCAGATACGGCAATCCGCAGCGACGACAGGTCCGCGCCCCCGTCCATCGCCGCGAGCATGGCCCGGTAGGCGGTCGGCGCGGTGAAGCTGATCGTCGCTCGATAGGTCTCGATGATCTCGACCATGTTGGGCGGAGTCGCCCTCTCGAGCAGCGTCGCTGCCGCGCCGAAACGCAACGGAAAGATTGCCAGACCGCCGAGGCCGAAGGTGAAGGCGAGTGGCGGCGAGCCGACGAACACGTCGTCCGGCGTGACCCCCAATATCTCCTTTGCGTAGCCGTCGGCGATGATCAGAAGGTCGCGGTGAAAATGCATCGTCGCCTTGGCGACGCCCGTGGTGCCCGAGGTGAATGCGAGCAGCGCCACGTCATCGCTGGCTGTCGCCACTGCGTCGAATTTGACCGGCTTGTTGAGCGCCACGCGGTCAAGTTCTGCGTCGTGATTGGCCGTGCCGTCGAAGCCTACCACCTGCCTGAGGAAGCGGCTGTTCTTGGCGCAGGCGATCATTTCGTCCATCAGTCGGGTGTCGCAAAGCGCGATCGTCACTTCCGCCTTGTCGACGATTTCCGTCAGTTCGCCAGCGCGCAGCATCGGCATGGTGTTGACGACCACCGCGCCGGCCTTGGTGGCGGCGAGCCAGCAGGCCACCATGGCCGGGTTGTTGGCCGAGCGGATCAGCACCCGGTTGCCAGGCTTCAAGCCATAGGTTTCGACCAGCGCATGCGCCAGCCGGTTGGTCCAGTCGGACAGTTCCTTGTAGGTTCGACGCCGTCCGTTGCCGATCAGCGCCGTATTGTCCCCAAGCCCCCGTTCGACCAGCCGGTCGGTCAGCTCGACCGCTGCATTCAGCCTCTCGGGATAGTCGAAGCCGTCGAGCAGCAGTTCCG
>JBKJRE010000589.1:0-11742 GCA_046594775.1 Rhizobiaceae bacterium
TGATGACGTTGTCATCGCAGTCGACATGGTGCGTGAAGGTCGGCTTGTGCTTGCCGCGCAGACGGTTGGCGACGACAGTGGCTAGACGGCCAACGACGAGGTTCTCGGCGTCGATTATCACCCACTTCTTCACCACGTCCGCAGGCTTCTGCGAAAAGGTTGTCATGGTTCTGCTTTCGGTTCGGACCTTCATGCGGAGAAGGCGTTTCTTGTTGCTTTGATTTGCCGGGTTCGCACGTGCAACCGTCAAAAAGAAAAGGCGGCCTGTGCAGGCCGCTGTTTCGAGACGGCTTATAGGCGAGGGGCCAGGCCGCGTCAAGCGAAGTGAAAAACCGAAGGCAGGATATTTTGTAGTAAAAACAATACATTAAGATAATGGTATTATTTTACCACATCATGCTGCCTGGGCGGCATCGAATAGGTGCCGGTGGCGTGAGCCACGGTCTGCTCGTCTGACCCGGCGACAATGTCGATGTCGAACACCATCAGGTTGCGTCCCAGCTTCAGGATGCGGCAATGGCCAAGGACGGGACCGGCTTCCGCCTTGCGCATGAAATTGATGTTGATGCTGGTTGTTACCGATAGCGCGTCAGGACCGGCATGAGAAAGAACGCAGACATAACCGCCAATATCCGCCAGCGTGAACAGCGACGGTCCCGATACCGTATTGCCGGGACGCAAATGTCGCTCGTCGGCGTTGAGCCTGACCGTGCAGCCCCCCGGAAAGACGTCCACGGCCTCGTAGAAAATGTAATGCTCGTTGAGTTGCGGATAAACCTCGGCCAGAAGATCGTTGACCTCGCCGACCGTCAAAACGGGCTTGAGATTGGCCTGTTCAGGCATGGATGTTCCTCCGTTGCCGGCTTTTTGATGCCCACCGGTCTTCTCGCCCGGCGCTTTGACGCGCTGTGGCGCGAGCAGAAAACATGGTCTGCGGCTGTTCTTCAATGGCCGGCGTGCTAGTTATTTTGTCTGACATGTGGTCGCGCTCGCGGCCTGGAGCCTATTCGGAGGAATGCATGGCCGAGATATTGGCATTGAAGCGGGAGACGGCTGACGGACTTGTGTCGGCTGTCGTCAAGGATGGCGTGCTGCGCCTGACTTTTGCCAGCCCGCCAGCCAACGCGCTGTCGCTCGCGCTGATGGCGGCGCTGCAGGAAGCCTTCGACCGGGCGCGCGACGACAAGGCGGCCCGAGTCATCGTGCTGGCCGCCGGCGGAAAGCTGTTTTCGGCCGGCCACGATCTCAAGGAAATGACGGCTCGCCGTGCGGATGCGGACCGCGGGCGGGCCTTCTTCGCGCAGACGATGGCTTCCTGCTCGACGCTGATGCAGACCATCGTCAATCATCCAAGGCCGGTGATCGCGGAAGTCGACGGCGCGGCCTTCGCTGCCGGCTGCCAGCTGGTCGCTAGCTGCGACCTGGCAATCGCCTCACAGGAGGCAACCTTCAGCACGCCGGGCGTCAATATCGGCCTGTTCTGCTCCACGCCGATGGTGGCGCTTTCGCGCAACGTCGCGCGCAAGCAGGCCATGGAGATGCTTCTGACAGGCGAGAAGATCGACGCTCCTACGGCCCGCGAGTTCGGGCTCGTCAACCGGGTCGTACCGCGCGAGTACCTGAATCAGATTGTCACCAAATATGCTCAAACGATTGCTTCCAAATCGCCTTTGACGCTGAAGATCGGAAAGGAAGCGTTCTACCGGCAGGCCGAAATGCCGCTGGCGGAAGCCTATGATTACGCCTCGCGTGTTATGGTCGAGAACATGATGGCGCGCGACGCCGAGGAGGGCATCGGCGCCTTCATCGACAAGCGCCAACCGGAGTGGAAGGGCGAGTAATGGAGCCGCGCATCTCCATCGTCACCATCGCCGTCGACGACTTGGATCGCGCGGTCGGTTTCTACGAGAAGATGGGCCTTACGCGTCATGCCGGCATCACCGAGGGTGTCGCCTTCTTCCAGATGGGCGGCGCGATCCTCGGGCTTTTCCCGCGCCCTGACGCCGAAAAGGATTCTGGCGTGACCTTCGGCGCGGCGCCGTCCGCCGTCTATCTCGCCTACAACACGCGCTCCGATGCGGAGGTCGACGCCGTGCTCGCCGAAGCCGAGCGCGCCGGGGGCCGTATCGTCAAACCGCCGCAGAAGGCATTCTGGGGAGGCTGGTACGGTTATTTTGCCGATACGGAAGGCCATGTCTGGGAAGTGGCGCACAACCCGGCTTTTCCGATTGATGCCGCTGGCAACATATCGCTGCCATCCTGAGCGAAAGGCGCTCCAATTTGGCTTGATTGATATCGCCGCATGCGCCACATCGATGCGATGAACCACGATTCCTATGAAGACACCTATATTTCAGGCATTCTCGACCGGGTGAAGACCATTGCCATGGTCGGCGCGTCGGCCAATGACGTGCGGCCGAGCTTCTTTGTCATGAAGTACCTGTTGAACAAGGGATTTTCCGTCGTGCCGGTCAATCCCGGCCAGGCCGGCGGCACCATTCTGGGTCAGGAGGTCTATGCAAAGCTCTCCGACATCCCTGTGGCCATCGACATGGTCGACGTGTTCCGCAATTCCAGCGCCGTTCCAGGCGTGCTGGACGAGGTGCTGGCGCTCGATCCGCTGCCGAAAGTGATGTGGCTTCAGCTTGGCGTGCGCCACGATGATACAGCGGCGCGCGCCGAAGACGCAGGTATCGAGGTCGTGATGAACCGCTGCCCCAAGATCGAATACGGCCGCCTGTCGGGCGAGATCGGCTGGACCGGGGTGAATTCCGGCGTGATCTCGTCCAGGCGTCCGGTGATGCGACAGGGTTTTCAGAGTTTCGGCATCCGCCAGAAATAGGCCAGGCCATGAGATCAGACAGGCTCGCCCCCGAAATGCGCCCAGAACTCGGCCTTCGGGTGGTGATGCGGGAATTCGCTATTGGGTAGGGGCACCTTGAGAAACGAACAAAGTGGCCCCCATCCTTCAGCCACCGAAAAAACCAGCAGCCGGTCGGCTGGAATGGTATCGCGAACCTTCTGGTTGTGCCGCCGGTAGGCTGCTATGACCCGATCCTTGTCGGCCAGATCGGGAAACGACTGCGTGATGAAATAACCTTCCATCGTGTCGAAGATCTCGGCGATAGCGAGCGGTAGATCGAGCGTCCGATAGAGCCGGAAGAACTTGCCGATCGTGCCATTGAAGCTTTTCCACCAATCCTCCTCAGGCCGTTCGGTATGAAGGATCTTTGCCTCCGGAAAGGCTTTCGAAGCCTCCTCGAAAATATGGGCTCCCGGCCAGTCGACCTGCGCTGAATAGCCAGCGTAGAGATCTTCGAGATCGACCTTTTTGCCAGCAGAAAGCGCCTTCCAGTGCGCCAGTTGCTCGGGATGCTGGATGATTTCCACCATGTGGTGGCAGGGGCCAAATCCGAGCTGTTCCAGCGCGGCCTTCATGGTCATCGTGCCGGTGCGTCCGAATCCGGAGCCGATAATTTTCAAACTCATGCCGTTCTCCCCCAACCTTATTTTCGCGCGCGTTCGCCATCGCCATCCCGCTGGACGGAATTGAACAGAAACCACGATAGGGGATTTCCTTCCAGAGCCGGCGCAAAACAATTCCGGCAATCGACCGGTCGGCGTCGCCGATGTTTCGCTTGCGCGGCCAATTGGGCAATTTCTTCTTTGCAATCGGCGGCGCGCTTCGCCAAAGATAGCGCCGATTTCTAAAAGCAGGCTTGGAGCATCAAAATGTCGCAGCGAATTCCGGGATTCAGTACGCTCGCCGTCCATGCGGGCGCAAAACCCGATCCGGCAACCGGCGCACGCATCACCCCGATCTACCAGACCACCGGCTATGTGTTCGACGACGCCGATCACGCCGCTTCGCTGTTCGGGCTGAAGGCCTTCGGCAACATCTACACCCGCATCATGAACCCGACCCAGGCGGTGCTGGAGGAACGCATCGCTGCCCTTGAGGGCGGCACGGCCGCGCTCGCCACCGCCTCAGGCCATTCGGCCCAGCATCTGATCTTCCACACCATCATGCGGCCGGGCGAAAATTTCGTCGCCGCAAGGAAGCTTTACGGAGGCTCCATCAACCAGTTCGGCCATGCCTTCCAGAATTACGGCTGGGAAGTGCGCTGGGGCGACGTCAACGACGCCTCGACCTTCGAAAGCCAGATCGACGACAAGACGCGCGCCATCTTCATCGAGAGTCTGGCCAATCCGGGCGGCGAGTTCGTCGACATCGAGGCGATTGGCAAAATCGCGCGCCAGCACGGCCTGCCGCTCATTGTCGACAACACCTTGGCCACGCCCTATCTGGTTCGCCCGCTAGACCATGGGGCCGACGTCATCGTACATTCGCTGACCAAATTCATCGGCGGTCACGGCAATTCGATGGGCGGCATGATCGTCGACGGCGGCACCTTCGACTGGTCGAAGTCGGGCAACTACCCGATGCTGTCGGAACCGCGTCCCGAATATGGCGGCGTCGTGCTGCACGAGACTTTCGGCAATTTCGCCTTCGCCATCGCCTGCCGGGTGCTCGGCCTGCGCGATATCGGCCCGGCCATATCGCCCTTCAACGCCTTCCAGATTCTGACCGGTTGCGAAACCCTGCCGCTCAGGATGCAGCGTCATTGCGACAATGCCATCACCGTCGCCGGCTGGCTTTCCAATCACCCGAAGGTGGCGTGGGTGTCTTACCCCGGCCTCGCAGGGGACAAGAACCATGCTCTGCAGAAGCGCTATTCGCCGCTTGGCGCAGGCGCAGTATTTACCTTCGGCCTCAAGGGGGGGTACGACGCCGGTGTGAAACTGGTCGAGGGGCTGGAACTGTTTTCGCACCTCGCCAATCTGGGCGACACGCGCTCGCTGGTCATCCACCCCGCTTCCACAACGCATCGTCAATTGTCTGACGAGCAGAAGATCGCCGCCGGCGCGGGCCCGGACGTGGTGCGCCTGTCGATCGGCATCGAGGATTCCAACGACATCGTCGCCGATCTGGAACAGGCGCTGGCGAAGGTCTGATGAGCCTGCAGGTGCAAAAGGCGCATTTTGTCCAAGTCGATACCGATGCTGTCGAGCCCGAGACGGGCGAACCCGCGCCCGACCGCCTGATCTCGGGCGCGCCGAAATTCCGCACCTGGAATGTCGAAGAGGCGGACGGCGGCGTCTATGCCGGAGTCTGGGAAGCGACGCCCGGCAAGTGGCGCATCGAGTACGACGAGTGGGAATTCTGTCACATCCTGTCCGGCGTCTCGGTGCTGACCGAGGACGGCGGCGAATCCAGAACGGTCAGGGCTGGCGACAGTTTCGTGCTGAGACCCGGCTTCAGGGGAAGCTGGGAAGTGCTCGAAACGACCCGCAAGGAATATGTGATCAGGTTGTGAGGGGCCTGGACCCGGGAAAACTCACAGCGAGACGATCAGACTTTCCAGCCCGTGAAAGTGCCAGCTGTCGCGAAAGCGCGGTTCTCCTGCCAGCGCCAGTTTAGGCAGCCGCTCGAACAGCACCTTCAGCGAAACCTGAAGTTCGAGCCGGGCGAGCGGCGCGCCGATGCAGAAATGAATGCCGGCGCCGAATGACACGTTTTTCTGGTCTGGCCGCTCGGGCCAGAATCTATCCGGCTCGACAAAGGCAGACGGGTCCCGATTGGCCATGCCGAGCAGCAGGCCGATCTGTTCGCCCGGTCGCACGATTGCGCCATCGGCGATCTCGATTTCTTCATAGGCATAGCGCGTGAACATGTGCAGCGGCGCATCGAAGCGCAGGCATTCCTCGACCGTCGCCGCCGAGGCCTGCGGCGAATCGAAAAACCGCCGCGGGTCGCCCCCTTCGGCCAGAATGGCGCGCACCGCATTGCCGCTCTGGTGAACGGTCGCCTCGTGCCCGGCATTGAGCAGCAGCATGACCGACGAGATCAGCTCTGCCTCGGACAGTTTCTGGCCATCTTCCTTGGCCGCGATCAGCAGCGACAGCAGGTCGTCTCCGGGATGGTCGCGCCGTTCGGCGATGTAGCCGCGCAGAAATGCCGAAAACGCGGCGGCCGCGCGGTCGGCGGCTTCCTCGGTCTCGCGGCTGCGCCCCGGCACATACATCGCAACCATTGCGTGCGACCAGTCGAGAAGTTGCGGTCCCATCGCCACCGGCACGCCGAGCATCTCGGCGATGATGGTGATGGGCAGCGGCGCGGCGAAGGCGGGCAGCAGGTCGACCGCCCCGCCGGCCGGAAAGCGGTCGACCAGTTCGTTGGCCAGTGCCTCGACGCGCGGCCTCAGACGCTCGACCTGCCGCGAGACGAAGGCGCGGTTGACCAGCGTCCGCAGCCGCGTATGCACGGGTGGTTCAAGCTCCAGCATCGAGTTGGACTCGACCGCGTCGAAATTCGCCAGATGCGTGCGGTCGGCCGCGCCGCCGCGGCCGTCGGGAATACCGGCCGGGTTCTGGCGGCCGAGCCGCCGGTCGCGCAGCAGCCGGTTGACGTCGTCGAAGCCACCGACACACCAGACCCCAAGCTCTTCCCAGAAGAACGGACCGCCTTGGGCATGGAGCCGGGCGTAGGCCTCGTAGGGATTCTGGAAGAAACGCGGATCGTGCGGGTCGAGGCGCGCGCGGCGATCGTTGCGATCGAAGGTCAGACAGGGCGGTGGAGTCATGGCAGCGGTCATGCTGGATCATTAGCGCGTCTTGCCAACCGGCGGCCATACCGTAAATTGGCACATGCTGGGCGCTGGTTGGTTGCCGGGCCACCAGTTGAGGGCAAGCATGAACATCATTATCGTCGGCGCGGGCATTGCCGGCCTCTCCACTGCGTGGTCGCTGGTCAAGGCCGGGCACAATGTCAGCATCGTGGAGCAGGGAAAAATTCCCAATCCGCTCGCCGCATCGGGCGACCATCATCGCATTATCCGGCGAGCCTACCGAGCCTCCACCGGCTACGGCGCGCTGATCACAGAAGCCTATGACGCCTGGGACGAGATGTGGGCCGATCTGGGCGAAAACCATCTCGACGCGCGCGGGTTCATCTGCGTTTCGCGCGAACCGGGCGACGAGGCCGAAGAATATCGCGAGGGGATGGAGGCCGGCGGCTGGCCGATCGAGGTGCTGGAGCCGGCGGCTGCCGCAGAGCGGTGGCGGTTCCTGGAACCTGACACGTTCCGATACGCCTATTTCTCGCCCGATGGCGGCGCGCTGCACTGCCGAAAGATCGCGGGCGGCCTTCTCCGTTGGCTTCGCGCCCGAGGCGCCAGCGTCTACGAGGACAGCAAGGTGACGGCGATCGACGCTGATGCGGGGCGCGTCACGTTTGAGTCGGGCGAGACGATGCAGGCTGACCATGTCATCGTGGCGGCGGGCGCCTGGGTGCTGAAGCTCTTCCCGGAACTTGGCGGCGATCTGAAGACCTACCGAACCGCCCTCGCATATGTCGAGCCGCCGGCCGACCTCAGGGCCGAATGGGAAGCCGCCCCGGTCATCCTCGACGTTGGCGGCGTGACCGACGGCCACATGATTCCGCCGACCGGCGGGGCCGGAATGAAATTCGGCTCCGGCCTGCACAAGGTGGCGACCAGCGACGCCGACTGGAATCGTGGGCCGGTGGCGGGCGAGGGCGAGGCGATCCGCAACCTGTTTTCGCCTCCGATCGCCCGTGTTGACGAGTACCGGGTTACCGAAGTGGTGACCTGTGCCTACACCTTTACCGAGGACGAGCGGTTCGCGGCCTATGAAAAGGGCAAATGCCTGATTGTCTCGGCTTGCTCGGGTCACGGCTACAAGTTCGGCGCGGCGGTCGGGCGGCGGGTCGCCGCCGCGGTAAAGGATGGAGATGTGGTCCACCTGAAGCGCTGGCTAAGGGCCGAGAAGGCATAGAGCGGGAGCCGTGCAGCCCTATGATCGTCGCCAGGCTGACGAGGCGGCTGTTGGGCCGGTGACCGCCGGTGGTGACCGCGTCGCTCAGCCCCGCAGCCCGAGCACCAGCAAAGCCAGGCAGGCCAATGCGCCGCCGTAGGGCAGCCAGCGTGGTACGAGGAATGTTCCTTCCGGGGCCGCGTCGTTGCGCTGCTTGATCCGTGCCAGCGCGGCGCACACCAAAATGAAGATGGCCAGCGTGATCGCTGACGTCCACTGGGCCAGTGTGGTAATTGTGAACCCCAGCGCCAGCGCCAACAGGATCGCCGTAGCGATGCCGGTGGCCATGACAGGGGATCGCGTCGTGGCGTTGACACGCGCCAGCACCTTGGGCAGGGCGCCCTCGTTCGCCAGGCCGTAGATGACGCGACCGGCCATTATGATCTGGACGATGATGCCGTTCACGGTCGCCAAGACTGCGATCAGGGTGATGGCGACCGGCGAAAGTCCGGTTGTCCTGGCAAAGACGATCGCCAGCGGCGCACGCGACCCGGACAGGTCGCCGACCGGCACCGTTGCCAGGGCCGCCAGCACCACGAGAATGTAGAGCACCAAGGTGATTGCGAGCGTCAGGAATATCGCCCGGGCCAGCGTTTTCTGAGGGTTTACCGTCTCCTCGGCAATCGAGTCGATGTCCTCGAACCCGATGAAGGCAAAGAAGGCGAGCAAGCTGGAGCCGAAAACGCCCGACCAGATCGCCGGCGAAAACGAAGTAGGCACGGCCTTCATCACCTGCTCGCCTAGGTCGGCGCCCGACCACACCGCGCCGCTCACCAGAAGCAGCAGGCCGCCCACCTCGATCAGAGTCAGCAGGCCCGCCACCAGGATGGAATCGCGAACTCCCAGACAGGCGATGGTGCCCGTCAGGCCGATGATGACGACCAGCAGAACTTCGTAGGGAAGGTCGACCAGTTCCGCGGCATATCCGGCCGCGCCATGGGCAATCGCGGCGGACGAGACAATGCGGACGGCGGCAACGCCGAGCCCGACAATAAGGAACAGCGTCGGCGAGCCGAAGCCGGCCCTGACGAAATGCGCCTCGGCCGCCGCAAACGGCAGACGGCCGGTCAGTTCGGCAAAGCAGGCCGCCGGCATCAGCATGACCAGACCGGCGATCAGAAAGGCGACCGGCGCGTGATCTCCCGACAGCGTTATCACCTCGCCGATCAGCACGTAGATGCCGGCGCCTACGGTCACGCCCAACCCGTAAAGCACGACATAGGGCAGGCTCAGCGTGCGGCTGAGGCGGGCTTTTTGTGGGGGAGCCGGCGGTGTCATCGGCACCCGGCCGCGATCCTGCAGCCGTCCCGTCTTTCGTTTGGCTCGCATGCCATGTCTGCAAACTCCCTGCGTCAGCCGATCATCGCGCCATCGCGTATTCTTCAGGCTGCCGCCGCACCATGGATCGTGTTGCCATTCGCCGCCTTGATCGGTGACAATGCATTGGGCGGCAAGCGTGCATCAGACTGGTGTTTCACCAGTCAGCCGGGAAACATGCCGCCGCCCGGCGCGGCACACGGCCTGCCGCTGTCCGGCAGAGGCGGCTCGCGTTGGGGACAGGACGGCTGAAGCCGGAAGAGTGCGATGATCCTCGTATGGACGAAATTCCTGGTCTGCGCCTGCCTGATCGGCTTTGCCGGTCCGGTCCTGACGCGCAATGCCGATATTATCGCGCGCCGAACCGGGGTTTCGCGCAGTTGGGTCGGGCTGTTCCTTTTGGCAACGGCGACGTCGCTGCCTGAACTGCTGACCGGCGTCAGCGCCGTCACCATTGCCGGCGCGCCTGACATCGCCGTTGGCGATGCGCTGGGCAGTTGCGTCTTCAATCTCGTCCTGCTGGTGTTTCTGGATGCGATGCACCGCGAAGCGCCGATGTACAGCCGGATGGACCCGTGCCACATCCTGTCCGCCGGTTTCGGCATCATCCTGATCGGCTTCATCGGCGCCTCGGTGCTGCTCGGCGACCACGATATCGCGCCGCGCCTCTTTCATATCGGCATATCTTCGCTCATCGTCATCGCCGTCTATTTCATCGCGATGCGCTCGGTGTTCGTCTATGAGGGCCGCCGCGCGGCTGTGCCGATCATCCCGGACGAGAACCCGACCGTTACGCTGCGCATGGCCGTCACCCGCTATCTCGCCGCCGGCGTGCTGGTGGTGGGTGCCGGCGCCTGGCTGCCCTTCGTCGGCATCGAGATCGCCGGAGTGATGGGCTGGGGCACCACCTTTGTCGGCACGCTGGTGATTGCCGGCGCAACGTCGTTGCCCGAACTCGTGGTGACGCTGAGCGCCCTGCGCCTCGGCGCCCTCGACATGGCGATCGCCAACCTGCTCGGCAGCAATCTGTTCGACAAGATGGTTATCGCCATCGACGATTTCGCCTATGCAAAGGGGCCTCTGCTTTCAGTCGTATCGCCCGTCCACGCCGTCACGGCATTCGCCGCGGTGATCATGTCCGGCATCGTCATCGTCTCGCTGCTCTACAGGCCTGCGAGCCGCTTTCGCGGAACCATCGGCTGGACCAGCCTGTCTCTTCTCATCATCTATTTCGCCAGCACCTATGCCGTGTATCTCTACGGAGGGCATTGATTGAATGCCGTGCACTACGGTTTGAGGCAGACCCGATGTTCGACGAAGACGAGATCATCTAGCGGCCGCAGCCGGGACTATGAGCCCTGGGTCCGAAAGCTGCCCGTCGAGGGTGCCGGTAAGGTTATCGGCAGAAGCCGGACGGTCGGCCTTGCACAAGGGTGAGGGGGCATCCTATTTACCCATGACAGTTGAGAACCCGATTCTGCTCCGTCCGGCGCCGGAATCCCTCCATCCGAAAGGGACAGTCGATGAAAGACCCCATCGAAACATACATGAACCTCGTGCCGATGGTGGTTGAGCAGACCAATCGCGGGGAGCGCGCCTACGACATCTTCTCGCGCCTGCTGAAAGAGCGCATCATCTTCATCACCGGTCCGGTCGAGGACGGCATGGCGACGCTGGTTTGCGCGCAGCTGCTGTTTCTGGAAGCCGAGAATCCGAAGAAGGAAATCAGCCCCTACATCAACTCACCCGGCGGTGTGGTGACCTCGGGCATGGCGATCTACGACACCATGCAGTTCATCAAGCCTGCGGTTTCGACGCTCTGCGTGGGCCAAGCGGCCTCGATGGGCTCGCTGCTGCTTTGCGCTGGCGAGAAGGGCATGCGCTTTGCGACGCCAAACGCCCGCATCATGGTTCACCAGCCTTCAGGCGGGTTCCAGGGGCAGGCTTCCGATATCGAGCGCCATGCCCAGGACATCATCAAGCTGAAGCGCCGCCTGAACGAGATTTATGTCAAGCATACAGGCAAGGATATGGAGACGATCGAGAAGACGCTCGACCGGGACCATTTCATGACGTCCGACGAGTCGCTCGACTTTGGACTGATCGACAAGGTGATCTCCTCGCGCGAGGCCATGGAAGTCGCCGAGGCCAAGTGACTCGGTCTGCGTTGATCGCATCGGAAAGATGACATATTTTTGACGGCGGTTGCGGCAATTAGGCCACAATTGCCTGTTCCCTCGGGGCGTGTCACCGCCTACGTTAAACCTATGTTGATTTTCGGCGGCTTAGCTTTATCCGGGGTATTGCGAATCATTGCCACGTTTTCTGATCTGTGTTTCGTACGGATTGCGTTGCATGCCAGTCCCCTGGCGGCGGCGGGTTTCCGTCATAGGGTACAAGGGCGGGCGCTGAACAGGACCAGCGTCAGCGCCACGGAAAGGACCAGGACAAGATGAGCAAGGTCAGCAACGGCGGCACCGGCGGCGGTGATTCCAAGAACACGCTTTACTGCTCGTTCTGCGGCAAGAG
>JBKJRE010000480.1:0-4433 GCA_046594775.1 Rhizobiaceae bacterium
GCTCGACCATGCCGGGAGCGCTGAATGAGCCCGACCACGCAAATGCGCCGGGAGATCGTCGAAATACCGGACGCCGCCGCGCGGCTGATCGATGACCCGGGCGGATCGCTGAGGGCGGCCGGAAGGCGCCTGCGAGACCTGTCGCCCCGCTTCCTCACGACGGTGGCGCGCGGCTCTTCGGACCATGCCGCATCCTTCCTGAAATATGCGGTCGAACTGACAGCCGGCGTGCCGGTGGCGTCGCTCGGGCCTTCGATCGCCTCCATCTACGGGGCAAGGCTGCGGCTTGCGGACTCGGCCTGCCTGGCGGTGTCGCAATCGGGCAAAAGCCCGGATATCGTCGCGATGGCGGAAACCGCGCGTGGCGGCGGGGCGCTGACCATCGCGCTGACCAACACCGCCGGATCGCCGCTGGCCGCCGTCTGCGACCACGCCGTCGACATTCTCGCAGGCGCCGAAACCAGCGTCGCGGCAACCAAGAGCTTCGTCAATTCGGCGCTGGCCGGGTTGCTGCTTTTGGCGCACTGGACGGACGACGCGGACCTTCTCGCCGCGTTGGAGCGCCTGCCGGCGCACCTGGAGGACGCGATCGGGTGCGACTGGCTGGAAATCGGCGAGGCGCTGTCGGGGGAGAATTCGCTGTTCATTCTGGGGCGCGGCCCGTCGGCGGCAATTGCCAGCGAGGCGGCGCTGAAGTTCAAGGAAACCTGCGCCATGCATGCCGAAGCCTATAGTGCGGCGGAAGTGATGCACGGCCCGCTGGCGCTGGTCGGCCCGGGATTTCCGGTGGTGGCTCTGGCGGCGCGCGACGCCTCCGAAGCGTCGGTCGCGGCCGCCGCCGATGCGCTGGCCGGCAAGCAGGCTTCCGTGTTCATCACGTCGCGTCTTGCCCGGCAGGCGGCGATGCTGCCGCATGCGGCGACCGGCCACCCGCTGACCGACCCGCTGGCGCTGATCGCGTCCTTCTATGCCTTCGTCGAGGCGTTCGCGGTGAGACGCGGCCTCAATCCCGACCAGCCGCCCCATCTGCGCAAGGTGACGGAGACGCTATGACCGACAGCCTGGCCCTTGCCGCGCCGTGGATCTTCGATGGCGAGTTCTGGGTTCGCGACGCCGTTCTGATGGTGCGCGACGGGCTGGTCGAAGCCGTTCTCGAGCGCCATGAAGTGGCCCATGGAACAAGCGTGACGGAATCGGGCGCAGGCATGCTGGCGCCTGGCTTCGTCGATCTGCAGGTCAATGGCGGCGGAGGGGTGATGTTCAATGACCGGCCTAGCCTCGAAAGCATCGAGACGATCTGCAAGGCGCATGCGCAATTCGGCACCACGGCGCTGCTGGCGACGCTCATCACCGATACGCGCGAAATCACCGCCGCCGCCATCGCCGCCGCGGCGGAAGCCGCGCGGCGGCGCGTGCCGGGCTTCCTCGGACTGCATCTGGAAGGACCGCATCTGTCGATGGCCCGAAAGGGCGCGCATGATGCGCGATTGATCCGCGACATGAGCGAGGCCGACCAGGCCGCGCTGATCGAGGCGCGCAAAAACCTGCCGGTCCTGTTGACGACGGTGGCGCCGGAATCGGTCTCGCCGCAGCAGATCGCAGCCCTTGCCGGCGCCGGCATCGTCGTCAGTCTCGGCCATTCCGACGCCACCTACGACGTCGCGGTCGCGCAGACGGAGGCCGGCGCGACGATGGTCACCCATCTGTTCAATGCGATGAGCCAGATGGCAGGCCGCGAGCCCGGACTTGTCGGCGCCGCGCTCGCGCGGCCGGAGCTTTTCGCGGGGCTGATCGCCGACGGCTTTCACGTCGCCCCTGCCAGCATCGGCATCGCACTGCGCGCCAAGCGGGGACCCGGCCGCATCTTCCTCGTCACCGACGCCATGGCGACGATCGGCACCGGCATGACATCGTTCCGGCTCAACGGCCGCACGATCCGGCGCGAGGGCGGCCGGCTGACGCTCGAGGACGGGACGCTGGCGGGCGCCGATCTCGACATGATCTCGGCCGTCCGCTTCATGCACAGGACGGTTGGCATCGAGCTTTCCGAGGCCTTGCGCATGGCCTCGCTCTACCCCGCCGAGGCTGTCGGGCAGGCGGCCAGGCTGGGCCGCTTCGTGTCGGGCGCGGCAGCCAACATCGTGGCGCTGTCGGCCAACCTCGACATGCGCGGCGTTTGGATCGAGGGACGGCGGGCTTTCGTGGCGGCCGAAGAGGACTGAGCAGGCCGCGCCAGGCATGCGTCTGCCGGCGCAGGCTTCGCGCACGCAGCCGCGCAGCCAGCGATGCGCCGGGTCGGCGTCAAGGCGCGGGTGCCAGAGCAGCGACACGGTGATCTCGGGCATCGCGAAAGGCAGCGCGAAAATGTGCATGCCGGCGCGCGCCGCCGTGGTGTGGCGCTCGGGCACGGTGGCGATCAGGTCGGAGGCGCGCGCCAGAGCCAGGGCCGTGGCAAAGCCGCCGACGGTGGTGGCGATGTCGCGCCTGATCCCCGCCGCCTGCAGGGCACCATCTAGGGGTCCGGCGTCGCGGCCCCGGCGCGAGACCTGGATGTGCCGGCCGCGCGCATAGAGCAACTCCGGGTCGCCGCGCGCAGCGAGCGGGTGTCCGGTCCGCACGGCAGCGATGAAGCGGTCGCGAAACAGCGCCTGCGTTCGCACCTCCGGGCCGATCTCCCGCCCGATGACGCCGGTTTCGAGATCGACGGATGCGTCGCGCAGCCGCGTGCTTTCCCGGTCGGGCTTGGTGACGAAGGTCAGGCTGACCCCCGGCGCCTCGCGGCCGACGCGGGCAATGAGCGCGGGACCGAAAGTCTCGACGAAGCCCTCGCTGTTGCTCAGCGTGAAGCCGCGGCTGAGCTTCGCGAGATCGAGTGTCTCGGCCGGCCGCAGGATCGCCCCGGCGTCGCCGACCACCTGGCCGACCCGTTCGCGCAGTTCGAGCGCGCGGGGCGTCGGAACGAGACCGCGCCCGGCCCGGACCAGCAGCGGGTCGCCCGTCGTCTCGCGCAGGCGCGAAAGCGCGCGGCTCATCGCCGAAGGGCTCAGCCTCAAGCGCCTGGCGGCACGGGCCACGCTGCCTTCGGCAAGCAGCACATCAAGCGTGACGAGCAGGTTGAGGTCGGGTCGGGCCATGGGATCTTTCTAGCATGACATGGCGTTTCATACACGAATAGAGTGCAAATGCTGCGCGTTCCGCAATATCTGGAAGGCGATTAGGTTTCCGCAGGCTCCGCGTCGGGGCTGCAGGAGACGAGCCAGATGTCGGGACAGGAAAAAGCGCGGTCCTCAGGGCCTGTCGCAGCAGCGGACGTGAAGACCGCCCCGGCCGGATGGACGCTCGCCGCACTTTCGCTGTCGATGCTGCTTTCCTCGCTCGGCACCAGCATCGCCAACGTGGCGCTGCCAACGCTGGCCGAGGCCTTTGCGGCGTCGTTCCAGCAGGTGCAATGGGTGGTGCTCGCCTACCTTCTGGCCATCACCACGCTGATCGTCAGCGCCGGGCGGCTCGGCGACATCTTCGGTCACCGGCGGGTGATGCTGGCGGGCATCGCAATCTTTACCGCCGCGTCGCTGCTCAGCGGGTTTTCGCCGACGCTGCCGCTGCTCATCGCCGCCCGGACGGTACAGGGCGGGGGTGCAGCGGTGATGATGGCGCTGACCATCAGTCTGGTGCGTTCGGCCGTCGCCAGGGAAAAAACCGGCAGCGCCATGGGCCTGCTCGGCACGATGTCGGCGGTCGGCACCGCGCTCGGACCCTCGCTCGGCGGCCTGCTGCTTGCCGCAACCGGCTGGCAGGCGATCTTTCTCGTCAACGTGCCGCTCGGCATCGCCGCGTTCTGGCTCACCCTGAGAGGCGTGCCCGCCGACCGCCGTCGTGAAGGCAGCGAGCGGAACCACTTCGACGGTCTCGGCACCCTGCTTCTGGCATTGGCTCTGGGCGCCTATGCGCTGGCGACGACCGCCGGCGGAGGCTTCGGCCTGCTCAACGCGGCGCTGATCGCGGCCGCCGCACTGGCCGGCGGGCTCTTCGTGCTGGCGCAGACGAAGGTCGCCTCGCCGCTGATCCGTCTGTCGGCGCTCCGCGAGGCAACGCTCAGCGCCAGCCTGGCGATGAACGCGCTGGTTTCGACGGTGATGATGGCAACGCTGGTCGTCGGCCCCTTCTACCTGTCGCGCGCGCTCGGTCTCAGTACCGCCATGACCGGTCTCGTCCTGTCGATCGGGCCGATCATCTCGGCGCTCAGCGGCTTGCCGGCCGGGCGCATGGTCGACCGGCTGCAGGCGCAGCGGGTGGTCACCATCGGGCTGGTCGCGATGGCGGCAGGATGCGTCGCGCTGTCCGTGCTGCCGCCCATCCTCGGTCTCGCCGGCTACATCGCCGCCATCGCCGTGCTGACGCCTGGCTACCAGCTGTTCCAGGCCGCCAACAAC
>JBKJRE010000324.1:0-2849 GCA_046594775.1 Rhizobiaceae bacterium
CGGCGAGGAACAGCTCTGGAAGGTCGATCCCGGCGCGCCGCCGAAACTGTACGACAAGGCGGATGGCTGGCAGCACCTGACCATCTGGGGCATGGGCATCGCCGAGGGCGACATCGACGGCGATGGCACGCCGGAATACGCCCTCACCTCCATGGGCGACACCAAGCTGCAGAAGCTCGACGACGAATCCGGGGAGGACCGTCCGGTCTATGACGATGTCGCCTGGGACAATGGCGTCACCGCGCACCGCCCCTATGCCGGCGGCGACCTCAAGCCCTCGACCGGATGGCATTCCGAATTCGCCGATTTCAACAATGACGGCCTACTCGACCTGTTCATCGCCAAGGGCAATGTCGAGCAGATGCCGGATTTCGCCGCCAACGATCCAGACAATCTGCTGCTCGGCCAATGGGATGGCGGCTTTGCCGAAAGCGGCGATGTCGCCGGCATCGCCCTGCCGACCAAGGGCCGCGGCGCCATCGTCGACGATTTCAACATGGATGGCATGCTCGACCTGCTTGTCGTCAACCGGGAGCAGAAGGCCAGCCTGTTTCGCAACAGCGGCGCCGTCATCGGCGACCGCTCGCGGCCGATGGGCAATTTCGTAGGCATCGAGCTGCAGCAGAAAGGCGTCAATCTCAACGCCGTCGGCGCGCTGATCTACGTCAAATCCGGCACGTTGACTTATGTGCGCAGCGTGCAGGTAGGCGGCGGCCACGCATCGGGCCATTCAGGCTTCGTCCATGTCGGGGTCGGAACCGCCGAACGCGCCGAGATCCGCGTCAAATGGCCGGACGGCGAATGGAGCGCGCCTTACCGGGTCTTTGCCAACAATTTCGTCATCATCGGCCGCGGAGCGCCGGGCGCCAGATACTGGTATCCGGCCGAATAGCGCTTTTCAGCCTTCCTGGATGGCGTAGCCGGCGCCGCGGATCGTCCGGATCACATCGGGCATGCGGCCATTGTTGACCGCCTTGCGCAACCGGCCGACGTGAACGTCGACGGTGCGCTCGTCGATATAGATCGTCTCGCCCCAGACATTGTCGAGCAGCTGGCTGCGCGAAAACACCCGGCCCGGATGGCGCATCATGAATTCCAGAAGGCGAAATTCCGTTGGCCCGAGCTTGATCTCGTTCTTCTTGCGATAGACCCGGTGGGCTTCACGATCGAGCACGATTTCGCCGACCTTGAGCACGCTGGAAAGCACTTCAGGATTGGCCCTCCTGAGAAGAGCGCGCACCCGCGCCATGAATTCCGGCGTCGAGAACGGCTTCACCAGATAATCGTCAGCGCCGGTGGAAAGCCCCCGCACGCGGTCGCTCTCCTCGCCGCGCGCCGTCAGCATGATGATCGGCAGCCGCTGCGTTTCGGGCCGCATGCGCAGCCGCCGGCACAGTTCGATGCCGGATATGGCCGGCACCATCCAGTCGAGCACCAGAAGGTCCGGCGGGCTTTCCTGCAGACGGATTTCCGCTTCATCGCCGCGCGTCACGATCTCGACCTGGTAGCCTTCGGCCTCCAGATTATAGCGAAGCAGGACGCCCAGCGGCTCCTCGTCCTCGACAACCATTATTTTCGGCGCGATCATCTGGGGGTTCTCTCGTCGGTTTCTATTCCGCCGGAGCCGCCTGGGCGGTCTCGTCCACCTTGGGGCGAGACACCGGCAATTGCTGCCCGGTCACGACGAAATAGGCATTTTCCGCGATATTGGTGACGTGGTCGCCGATGCGCTCCAGATTCTTGGCGCAGAACAGCAAATGCGTGCAGGCGGTGATGTTGCGCGGGTCCTCCATCATGTAGGTCAGCAATTCGCGGAACACCGCCGTGTATTTGACGTCGATCTTCTCGTCGTCGATACGCAGGTCCCGCAGCGCGTCGGCGTCGCGGTCGAAATACTGGTTGGTCACGCCGCGCACCTGCGCCAGGACCATCTCGGCCATGGCTTCGATGCCGTGCGAAAGGTTGCGCGGCGCCGGGCTCTGGCCGACGGCGCCGACCCGCTTGGCAATGTTCTTGGCGAGATCGCCGATGCGTTCGAAATCGCCGGCCATGCGGATGCCGCCGACCACGGCGCGCAGATCCTGGGCCATCGGCTGGCGCTTGGCGATCAGCGTGATCGCCCGGTCGTCGAGTTCGCGCTGCCTGGCATCCATGATGGCGTCGTCGGAAACGACGCGCTGCGCCAGCGCCCCGTCGGAAGCCAGCAGCGCCCGGATCGCCGCCCCGACCATGTCGGCGGCAAGGTCGCCCATATCGTTGATCAGCCGCTGGATGTGTCCGAGATCGTCATCGAAGGATGTGACGGTATGGTCGCCCATGATCTAGGTCCTCGTGGTCTGCCGCGGCGCGCGGCCTAGCCGAACCGGCCGGTGATGTAGTCCTGGGTGCGCTTGTCGTCCGGGTTGGTGAACATCTTTTCGGTCGCGCCCTCCTCGACCAGATAGCCGAGATGGAACATGGCGGTGCGCTGCGAGACGCGCGCCGCCTGCTGCATCGAATGCGTCACGATGACGATGGTGAAATTCTGGCGCAACTCGTCGATCAGTTCCTCGACCTTGGCGGTGGCGATCGGGTCGAGGGCCGAGCAGGGCTCGTCCATCAGAATGACTTCGGGCGACACGGCGATGGCGCGCGCAATGCACAGCCGCTGCTGCTGGCCGCCCGAAAGCCCGGTGCCCGCCTCGTTCAGCCTGTCCTTCACCTCGTTCCAGATCGCCGCCTTCTTCAAGCTCGACTCGACGATCTCGTCGAGCGCTACCGGTGCCGCCGGCGCGAACGTGTCGTCCGAGGCCCATTCGACCGCGGGCATCGCCGGTGCCGCAGGCTCGAGGCGCTGCGGAGCCGCGGCC
>JBKJRE010000353.1:0-2731 GCA_046594775.1 Rhizobiaceae bacterium
TCGTTGAAGTCGTAGCGCGGGCTGTGGAGGTCCGCGCTCGGACCGTTTCCGATGAACAGGTAGCTGCCCGGCCGCTTGTTCAGCATGAAGGCGAAATCCTCGCTGACGAGACGCGGCATCATCGTGCCCACCTGCCCGGCGCCGAAATGGCGGATCGCGACCTGCTCGGCAAAGGCGGTCTCGTCGGGATGATTGATCAGTGCGGGGAAACCCGGCGGGTGGTTCACCTCTGCCGTGGCGCCGTAGCTCACGGCATGGGCTTCCGCGAGAGTCTTGATGCGCTCGCGGACGCGATCCCGCACGGCGTCCGTGAACGCCCGTGTGGTGATCTGCAACTCGACGCTGTCGGGGATCACGTTGGGCAAGGCGCCGCCATGGATCATGCCCACGGTAACCACGGCCGTCTCCAGCGGATCGATGTTGCGCGAAACGATCGTCTGCAAGGCCATCACCAGAGATGACGCCGCGACGATGGGGTCGACGGCCTCGTGCGGCAGCGCACCATGACCGCCTTTGCCCTTGATGGTGACGATGATCCAGTCGACCGACGCCATTGCCGGGCCGGATGCAAACCGGAAGTCGCCGGCGGGAACCCCCGGCCAGTTGTGCATGGCGAACACTGCATCGACCGGGAAGCGCTCGAACAGCCCGTCCTCGATCATCTGCACCGCGCCGCCGATCTCTTCCGCAGGCTGGAAGATCAGCCGCACTGTGCCAGAGAAGTCGCGGTGCTCGGCCAGTTCTCTGGCTGCCGCGAGCAGGATCGTCGTGTGCCCATCATGGCCGCAGGCATGCATGACACCCGGCTTCGCGCTGGCATAGTCGAGCCCCGTCGCCTCGGTGATCGGCAGCGCGTCCATATCAGCCCGCAACCCGATCGTCCGCTCCCCTACCCCGTTCCGCAGCGTCGCGACGACGCCGGTTCCGCCTACCCCGCGGGCCAATTCATAGCCCCAGTCGCCGAGCAGGCCGGCCACCAGCGCGCCTGTCTCGTGCTCGACAGCACTCAACTCGGGCGCGGCGTGCAGTTTTCGGCGAAAGGCGACGGGATCGAAGGTCATGCCGCTGACCTAGAGCATTTCACCGTTTCGTTGAAACGATGAAATGCTCCAGGTTCTTACTTTGTCGCGCTTCCGAACCGGAAAACCGCTTTGCACTTTTCCTGGAAACGCTCCGGGCGCGCCGGCGGCGGCGTTGTCGACGGGCCCGCGCTGCCCGCCTTGACGGCAGCGCCTGTCCATCGTAACTGAGCCCCGTTCTTCCGCGCCCATCGTCTAGCGGTCAGGACATCGCCCTCTCACGGCGAGAACAGGGGTTCGATTCCCCTTGGGCGCACCAATCTTTTCAAAGACTTAGCTCGTGGCGGGCCATCGTCATCAAATAACGAGCGAGTAACCGCCGGCGAACGTTGACGAGTGGAAATGAACGTCATCGAACTGCCGGACGTCGCTTGCTGCTCGGTGGACAATAACGCTTCTAGGCCGCGAGGCCCGAAGCAATTTCTAGCCAGCACGATTTGATTGGCGAGCTTGGATCGCTCAAGATTGACGGAGTCAGAGTCCGACGTTAGCCATTGATATTACTGCGTTATTTTCAAAATGGGACGATTCAGCATAGTTATGGATCAATAGGTTAGGTCCTGACTCTCAAACTTCCTCCCTTGAAGCTACCAGGTTGACGGCACCATCCGAGTTGGAAACGCGGGTAGTCTGCTTGTGCGATTTGTCCGGCAGCGTCGACCCACTCGGCCGGATCTTAATGGCACCCTTTCCGAGATTGCCTGCTGTTGCTTGAGCCCTCACAGCCTGCGCCCCGTGCCTACCCCGGCAGGCAATCGCAGCAATTTCATGTGAGGGCAAGAACGGCAGAGCGAAGCTGCGGCAGCCGATACGGTGGACAAGTTCCAGCGGCAGGAAGCCCCTAACGTGGATTGGTCGGCGACGACGTCCTGCCATGCGGACGCTCCACCGCGGCATGGAATTTCTGTACAGTGCTAAACCGGCTCTGCGTTGCGACTCGCGCCCAGGGCATTGTGGATTTCGGTCCCCAAATCCGGACTATCCGACCGGAACGTGACACACGCCGGGAGATGCAACGCAACTACCCAACTGTTTAGGGCTTCGGGCCTTGCGAACAGCAACCGCTGAAGCTTGGGAAGCTTCTGCTCTACCATTGAGCTACACCCGCAACGGCCACGACATGTGCGCGAAATGGGTTTTGGCGTCAAGGCGAGCACTCGTCGCCGGATCGCGCGCCGAAGGCCGTTGTGCGTCCTTCAACAAGCCTCGACGTCATCGCCATTGCGTTACATTACACGATTTCGGGCGCCTCACGCGCTCCGAGCAGGAAGGCGATGGTGGCAAACGGCAGCCGCTCCGTGGCGTGACCACGCTTGGCCCGACACTTTTCAAGAGAGGAGCAAGCGAGAACCTTCGACGCAACCATTCACAGTTGCGTCCGTTCAAGTTCGGGCACCAAGTAAATTGTGATACTTAGCTCTGCCGTAAGTGGCTTTCGCTTTGCGAGCCTCGGGCACAGGAGGGCGCAGCAATGGCTACCCCGCAAGCTATGCATCCCGAAGCCGCTCTCAGCTTGATGCTGGCGGTGATCACCTCGTCGAGCACGCCCCTCATGCTCCTTGACGGTCAGTTGCGGGTTATCGCAGCAAGCGCGTCCTTTTGCAGAGATTTCGCGATAGATCCCGCCAATGTTTCCGGCCGCAAATTGTCGG
>JBKJRE010000372.1:0-2836 GCA_046594775.1 Rhizobiaceae bacterium
CATTGAACTGATATCGAACGGCGTGCTGTTCCTGCTATTGGCCCTCGGCCTGCGCAAATTCTAGGCAAGCAGGCGATGAAAACCATTCTCTGCTACGGCGACTCGCTGACCTGGGGCTACCACGCACTTGGGCCTTCGCGACACGCGCTGAAGGATCGCTGGCCAAGCGTGATGCAGGCGGAACTCGGTGACGTCGCGCATGTCGTGGCCGATGGCCTGAACGGCCGCACCACGGCTTTCGACGATCATCTGGCAGGAGCCGACCGAAACGGCGCGCGGGTGTTGCCGACGGTGCTCGGCAGTCACGCGCCGCTCGACCTGGTGATCATCATGCTCGGGTCGAACGACATGAAGCCCTGGATCAGCGGCAACGCGCTCGCCGCCAAGCAGGGAATGAACCGGCTGATCGACATCGTGCGCGGCCATGACTACCCGCTGGATGGCGCGGCGCCGAAAATACTGATCGTCTCTCCGCCGGCGGTCAGCCGCACGGAAGATCAGGAGTTCCAGGAGATGTTTGCCGGCGGCGACACGGCGTCAAAGCGGCTGGCGCCGCTTTACCAGGCGTTGGCCGAGCAAGCGGGGTGCGGCTTTTTCGACGCCGGTTCCGTGGCAAAGACAACGCCGCTCGACGGCGTGCATATGGACGCGGAAAATACCCGCAATGTAGGCAAAGCGCTGGTCCCGATGGTGCGCCAGATGCTCGATTTGTAGTTCAAGGAGAATTCCAGTGGCCAATTCCTACGACGTCATCGTGATCGGTTCCGGCCCCGGCGGCTACATTGCCGCAATCCGCGCCGCGCAGCTTGGTATGAAGACGGCGATCGTCGAGCGCGAGCATCTGGCTGGCATCTGCTCCAACTGGGGCTGCATCCCGACCAAGGCGCTGCTGCGCTCGGCCGAGGTAATGCATCTGGCAACGCATGCGAAGAATTACGGCATGACCATCGAGGGCAAGATCAGCCCCGACGTGAAGGCCGTGGTCGACCGCTCGCGCGGCATTGCCCAGCGCATGAACGCCGGCGTCGGATTCCTGATGAAGAAGAACAAGGTGGACGTGATCTGGGGCGAGGCCAAACTGACGAAATCCAACGAGGTCGTGGTGGGCAAGACATCTAAGAAGCCGATGGAGCCGCAGGCGCCGATGCCCAAGAACACGCTGGGAGAGGGCACTTACACGGCCAAGCATGTCATCGTCGCGACCGGCGCAAGGCCCCGCGCGCTGCCCGGCATCGAGCCCGACGGCAAGCTTATCTGGACCTATTTCGAGGCCATGGTGCCGCCGCAGATGCCGAAATCGCTTTTGGTCATGGGGTCCGGCGCGATCGGCATCGAATTTGCGTCCTTCTACCGGACGATGGGCGTTGACGTGACCGTGGTCGAGGTGATGTCCGCGGTCATGCCCGTTGAGGACGCCGAGATTTCCGCCTTCGCCAAGAAACAGTTCGAGAAGCAGGGCATGAAGATCCTGCTTGAGGCCAAGGTGACAAAGGTCGAAAAGGGCAAGGATTCGATTACCGCGCATGTCGAATTGAAGGACGGCAAGGTCGAGAAAATCACCGTCGACAGAATGATCTCGGCGGTCGGCGTGCAGGGCAATATCGAGAATATCGGCCTCGAGGCGCTGGGCGTGAAGACTGATCGCGGCTGCATTGTGATCGATGGCTACGGCAAAACCAATGTGCCCGGCCTCTACGCCATCGGCGACGTGGCCGGTCCGCCAATGCTGGCGCACAAGGCCGAACACGAAGCGGTCATCTGCGTCGAAAAGATTGCCGGGCTGCCGGATGTGCATCCAATGGACAAGTTTATGATTCCCGGCTGCACCTACTGCAATCCACAGGTCGCCTCGGTCGGCCTGACGGAGGCCAGGGCCAAGGCCGAGGGCAAGGATATCAGGGTCGGACACTTCCCCTTTGTCGCCAACGGCAAGGCCATCGCGCTGGGCGAGGACCAGGGCATGGTGAAGACGATCTTCGACAAGAAGACCGGCCAGTTGCTGGGCGCGCACATGGTGGGCGCCGAAGTGACGGAGCTGATACAGGGCTTTGTCGTCGCCATGAACCTCGAAACCACGGAACAGGAACTGATGCACGCCATCTTCCCGCACCCGACGCTGTCCGAAACCATGAAGGAAAGCGTGCTTGACGCTTATGGCAGGGCGCTCAACGCCTAGCGCAAATATCGTAACACTATTTCTTGTCGTACCGCCGGGAACCAGTTACCGGTTAAATCGTTAAAACCCGCGATTGTCGCGTCCCGATATAAGGAGAGGGAATATGGAAGCAGATGGGGTAGGCTGGATTGCAGCCATAATCATTGGCGGACTTGCCGGTTGGCTAGCCGAGCAGTTCATGAAGAGCAATATGGGTCTCTTGATGAACATCATACTGGGCATCGGCGGCGCCATCATCGCCAACGCGATTCTCGGGCTGCTGGGCGTCGCCCTTGGCGGTTGGATTGGATATTTGATCGCCGGCTTCATCGGCGCCTGTATCCTGATCGCCGTCGGCCGCGCCGTCAAACGCTGATCACTCACAGCTATGCCTAGAAGGCCGCCGAGGCATGCGCCCGGCGCCCTTTTTCTTTGCGCGCAAACAGCTTAGATAAGGATCGAGCCTGAGTCACAAGAGACCGCCCCGACAAGAGGAAGGTTGCATATGGTCACCGTTCTAGACCGAATTGCTGACGCGCCGCGTCCAAGACACCCTGAAAAGGCGCACCGGCCCGACCAGGATGTAATGCGCAAGCCCGACTGGAGCCTTGACGCGGATCCAGTCGGGCTTGCGCATTACATCCTGGTCGGGCCGGTGCGCCTTTTCAGGGTGTCTTGGAC
>JBKJRE010000482.1:0-3642 GCA_046594775.1 Rhizobiaceae bacterium
GGCCGCGGCGGCGTCAGCATCACCGGCGGCGAAGTCGTCGTCAACGGTCGCGATATCCTGAAGAGCGGCAAGTCCGGCATGCGCAAGCTTCGCGGCAAGGAAGTCTGCTATGTCGCGCAATCGGCGGCAGCAGCCTTCAACCCGGCCCACAAGCTGATGGACCAGGTCGTCGAGGCGTCGATGGAGCATGGCACGGCCACCCGCGCCGAGGCCGAAAGGCGAGCCATCGCGCTGTTCAGGAAACTCAGCCTGCCCGATCCCGAAACCATTGGCGAGCGCTTCCCGCATCAGGTTTCGGGTGGCCAGTTGCAGCGTGTCATGACCGCCATGGCGCTATGTTCGGAGCCCGACCTGATCGTCTTCGACGAGCCGACGACGGCGCTCGACGTGACCACCCAGATCGACGTGCTGGCGGCAATCAAGGACGCCATCCGGGATACGGGCGTCGCCGCGCTCTACATCTCCCATGACCTGGCGGTGGTGGCGCAGGTCTCCGACGAGATCATGGTGCTGCGTCACGGGCGTTTGGTCGAATGGGGCGGCACGCGCCAGATCATCAAGGAGCCGAGGCAGGAATATACCAACGCACTGGTCTCCGTGCACGAGATCACGCATGACGAGCAACGGCCCGGAGACACGCCTTTCCTGTCGGTGAAGAATGTCACCGCAGCCTATGGCCGCGGTTCCATCAAGGTGTTGAAGGATGTGTCGGTTGATATTTATCCCGGACAAACGCTAGCGGTGGTCGGGGAATCCGGCTCGGGAAAATCGACGCTGGCGCGCGCGATCACAGGCCTTCTGCCGCCAGAGCAAGGGACCGTCACCTTTGACGGCCGTCCCCTCGCCAACCGTCTTGCCGATCGGCCCAAGGAAGACTTGCGTCAGCTGCAAATGATCTACCAGATGGCGGACGTCGCCATGAACCCGCGCCAGACCGTCGCCACGATTATCGGCCGGCCGCTGGAATTCTACTTCAACATGCGCGGTGCCGAACGCAACCGGAAGGTCGCCGAACTCCTCGACAAGATCGAGATGGGCAAGGGTTTCGCCGACCGCTACCCGGCCGAACTCTCCGGTGGCCAGAAGCAGCGCGTCTGCATCGCCCGGTCGCTCGCCGCCAAACCGAAACTCATCATCTGCGACGAGGTTACCTCGGCACTCGATCCGCTGGTCGCCAACGGCATCCTCAAGCTGTTGCTCGAACTGCAGAAGGACGAGGGCGTGGCCTATCTGTTCATCACCCATGATCTGGCCACCGTGAAGTCGATCGCCGATTCCATCGCCGTCATGTATCGTGGTGAGGTGGTGCGCTACGGTCCGAAGAGCAAGGTTCTCGCGCCACCATTCGACGACTACACAGATTTGCTGCTATCGTCGGTCCCGGAAATGGAGATCGGCTGGCTGGAAAAGGCGATCAAGGGTCGCCGCATGGAGAGTGCCGGGAACTGAAGCCTGCTTTCACGTCAAACCGCCGTCACGAGCATACCTCATGATGGCCAATTCAATAACAATGGGAGTAAAAAAAGCATGACCACAGAACTTGATTTCCTGAGCCGACTGACCGTAAGCGGCCGCATGTCCCGCCGCGATTTTCTTGGCCGGGCGGCGGCGCTCGGCGTTTCGGCCACTTTCGCCAACACGCTGCTTGCCGGCGCGGCCAGCGCGCAGACGCCGGTCAAGGGCGGCATCATGCGTGCCGGTCTTCAAGGCGGCGAATCGACCAACAGCATGGACCCGGCCCTGATCCTCAGCCAGGTCATGTTCAGCTTCGCCAAGCAGTGGGGCGAGTATTTGAACCGGCTGAAGCCGGACGGCGGGTTGGAAAACCTGATCGCCGAGGAAATCGGTTCTTCGGATGACGCCAAGATCTGGACTATCAAGGTCCGCGACGGCATCGAGTTCCACAACGGCAAGACAGTAAGCGCCGAGGATGTGGCGGCGACGATCGAGCGTCATGCGGACGAAAATTCCAAGTCCGGCGCGCTCGGCATCCTGAAGAACATCAAGGGCGTCAAGACGAGTGGCAAGGAGGTCATAGTGACGCTTGCCGAACCGGATGCCGATTTCCCTTATCTGATGGCCGACTACCATCTGGTCATCCAGCCCAATGGCGGCAAGGACGATCCAAACGCCGGCATCAGCGCGGGTCCATACAAGGTCACGATCAACGAGCCGGGTGTGCGCCAGGGCGGCGAGCGTTTCGCCAACTACTGGCTGGGTGACAAGATCGGGCACGCCGATCAGGTGGAAATTGTCGTCATCAATGACGCCACCGCGCGACTCTCGGCCCTGCAGGGTGGCCAGGTCAACATGATCAACCGCATCGAGCCGAAAGTCGTCGACCTCGTGAAGCGCGTACCCGGCGTCTCGATCGAGGCGACATCGGGCCGCGGCTTCTATCCGTTCAACATGTTCTGCGACACAGCGCCCTTCGACAACAACGACCTGCGGATGGCGCTCAAGCTCGCCATGGACCGCGTGGAAATGCTCGACAAGATCCTGCAGGGCTACGGCACGATCGGCAACGACTTCCCGATCAACGCGGCCTACCCGTTGTTCCCCGATGGGATCGAGCAGCGCACCTTCGACCCCGAGAAGGCGGCCGAGCATTACAAGAAGTCAGGCCATTCCGGCTCGATCCTGCTCCGCACCTCCGACGTTGCCTTCCCGGGCGCCGTCGATGCGGCACAGCTCTACCAGCAGTCCTGCGCGAAGGCCGGCATCAAGATCGAGGTCAAGCGCGAGCCCGGCGACGGCTACTGGTCGGAGGTCTGGAACAAGCAGCCCTTCTCGCTATCCTACTGGGGTGGCCGCGCCACGCAGTCGCAGATGTACGCGACGGCGCTCGCCTCGACAGCAGACTGGAACGATACCCGCTTCAAGCGGCCGGAGTTCGACACGATGCTGCGGGCGGCGGCAGGCGAACTGGACCAGGACAAGCGCAAGGCCATGTATCGGGACATGGCTGTGATGGTGCGTGATGAAGGTGGCGAGATCGTGCCGTTCTTCAACCAGTTCATCGACGCGGTGGACTCCAAGAAGGTGGCCGGCTGGGTTGCCAACCCGCAGGGCGAGATGATGGACGGCTATGCGCTTTGCGAGTGCTGGCTTACCGCCTGAGTCCACTGCACGTCGATCCAGATCCCCGCCTCGGTTACCCGTGGCGGGGATTTTCTTGGTACGATTGAAGCCGCTATAAACCCGGTCCGCAGCCCTGAAATCCCCGGATGCATAAAATGGCCCTTAAAACAAAACTCCTGCTCATCGTCCTCGACGGCCTGCCCTGGCGGAACTGGAAGAAATTCATGGGCAATCTGGAGGGTTGGGTGCAGTCCGGCGACGCGCGCGTCTGGAAGATGCGCTCGGTGCTGCCGTCGACCTCCGCCTGCTGCTACGCCTCGATCCATACCGGTGTGCCGCCGCAGACCCATGGCATCCTGTCAAACGAGGTGCGCTTTCGCGTCGCCCAGCCGGACGTCTTTTCGGAAGTGGTCAAGGCCGGCGGCAAGACCGGGGCGGTGACCCATTCCTACTGGTCGGAATTCTTCAACCGCTACCCTTTCGACATGGTCCGCGACATCGAATATGACGAGCCCGGCGGGCCGATCACGCATGGCCGCTTTCACACCATGACCGCTTACG
>JBKJRE010000145.1:0-6761 GCA_046594775.1 Rhizobiaceae bacterium
GAAGTCGCTGCGGGCGATAGCGGCTGAATTGAACTCTTAGGGCGTGCCGACCGCGAAGGGGGCAAAATGGCACCTCAACAGCGTCAAAAGACTCCTTGGATAGGCTGGCCGCCCAAAGCGTCTATTTCCGGGTGAGGCGATTGGATGCCCAGATCAAGAGCTGGCATCCTTGAAGACACTTGGCTTACTTCCGCCACATGCGACAGTAGGGCCAACCGAGAGAGGCGGCCTTAAGGGCGGCTTGAAACCCGGATGCTCCGGAATTTCAAGCCTCTTGGAAGTGTCTTGGACCGCCGTACGCTTATGGTTGGAGATTTATGTAAACTGTCCGGCTGTCATCAAAATGTCAGGCGTAGCTAACGCCTTGCGGCCGAAGGTCCTACTGAATCCGCTGGCTCTTGCTAAGAATGACGACCGAGGCGTCATCTTCATCGTCCTGCGCGTCGTCGTCACCGGCGCTGCTATCGACATCGCCGTCGTCGTTCGAATCGTCGCTGTCGCTATCGTCGCCATCGCTATCGCTATCGCCGCCATCACTATCGCCGCCATCGCTGTCGCCGCCATCACTATCGCCGCCATCGCTGTCGCCGCCATCGCTATCGCCGCCATCGCTGTCGCCGCCATCGCTATCGCCGCGACCGCTAGCGCGCGCTTGGCTTAGCTGCAGCAGAGCCGGCGCCAGGCAAATCGCCGAAACAGCGAGACCCAGGCGAACAAGCATCGCCCTCCTAGTCGAATCCACACCTTCCGCTTCCAAATCTGTCTGAATTTCCGTCGTCATTTTATGCTCCTCAAGAGTGATTCGCCGACTACCCGCCACTCACATTATACCCGGACACTTTCAGCGTCCTTGCCAAATCCGCGCCAATTTTAAGTAGTCTCGCAGGAAGGCGACAATACGGCGGTAAAAGGCCGCGTCGAGTGGCGAAGGTCTAAAGAGACTGAATCAAAACGAATGCTGTGATATCAGGTCTTGCGAGCCTGCAGGTGAGAAGCCGGATATGGGCGATGAAGACCCATGCTTCGGCGGAGGCGATTGATTTTTCCCAATCCTTGGCAAGCCTTCTGCATCGGCCGAGCCATGCGAAGGTGCGCGCCACAACCCAGCGCCGCGGCAGAACCTCGAAGCCCTCGGCCTTGTCGGAGCGCTTGATGATTTCCAGCGTGAACGCCGATCCTCGCCATCGCGCCCCTCAACTTCGGCCCGGCATAGCCGCCGTCTGCAAAGACATGGCGCAGCCACGGCCAGCGCTTGAGGATCGATCCGAGGGGGGGGCGGGCGCGCCGTCCCGGTCCTGGATATCGGCGGCATGGATGACGAGACCGACCAGCAGGCCCAGCGTGTCGGTGACGATATGGGGCCTGCGGCCCATGATCTTCTTGCCGGCGTCAAAGCCTCGTATTCCGTCGCTTTCGGTGGTCTTTACCGACTGACTGTCGATGACGCCGGCGGACGGGCTCGCCTCCCGGCCTTCCCGTTCGCGCGCCGCCATGAAGAGTTCATTGTTGATGGCGCGCAGCACGCCAATGTCGCGCCAGGCGTAGAAGTAGTTCTGCACCGTGGTGAAGGGCGGGAAGTCCTTCGGCAGCATGCGCCACTGGCAGCCCGTCGACGCCATGTAGAGGATGGCGTTTGCCACCTCGCGCTGGTTCGCCGATCGCGGCCGTCCGACCGACTTCGGTCCAGGCAGCAACGATGCGATCAGCGCCCATTCACCGTCGCTCAGGTCACCTGCGTAGCGCGCGGCCTCGCGGCCATAGTCATGCCATGGGCCGCATGGAGGCTACCCTTTGCAACCCACCGAGCGCATTCAGGCGAGAATTTCGCCTCAGCTTTCGCTTTATAGATCGCAAGGTCGTCGGCCGATATTATGCCACGCCAGCGCTCATTCGTGCCCTTGAAGAAGAAGCGCTCGCTTCCTTCCTTGAAGATCGAGGCACCTGTCGACATCAGAGCTGCGCCGTCACGTCGCATTGCCTCAAATCCCGCTGCCTCGACGAGTTCAGGCCAATGCTCTGCCTTCACAGATATACAAAGGAAATCTGCAATGCGCTTCATCTCTCCAGAAATATCGGTCTTGAGGTCATTGTAGTGGACCAAGAGCACGTTGGGATGGATGCGGACATCCCACCAGGTCTGCTCTAAATGGAAGAATGACATGCTGGGCGAGCCATCCTCATGGCCGGGAACTTCGCCCTGCGTGATCCAGCGGTGAAAAAACTCGCTTGGATCATTGAGGGGTCGGGGATATGGACGCCCTACCGTTTCATCTTCCAGACCTGCCTTGTCTAGACCAGCCAGCATCTGCTCGGTGAAGCCCGTACCATGATTGTGGAAGGACATGCAGGCATCCCGGCCGTCCCGCGCCACGTGGATGTATTTGACCTCGTCGTAGAATGGCAGCCCGTCCAGCGGCAGGTGAGATTTCAGGAAGCGCCGGTGCTGCTGAGCCTCGATTTGGGTGATGACAGCCTCGATCGGCTGAGGGAACCGGCGGTCGATCCAGGCAGAAATCTGCATGATTGGCTCGGGATTTATCGACTGAAAGATAAGGAGGCCGACGATCCGCTGCATCCAGGTGGTGCCACATTTCGGGTATGTGGCGATAATAATGTCATCAGGACGTGGATTGTAGCGTTGCCATCGTCTGCTGTCGACAATCCACGTTCGGTATTCCCGTATAGGAGACTGGATGAGCATGGCTTAGCCTTCTCGGGCCGCGGCAGCGTCTTATTTGATCGATCCTGCTCCTTCTATGCGCTTTCGGCAATTGTCTATGGGACCGGGTGAGAATTTCCGTGAACGCGATGCACGTGGATGTCGCCTTCATTACCGGTCTTAAATTGAAGCGCATTCCGCGTTGTGTGGCTGAGCATGGTGCCGCCGATCCGGTTATGCTCCACTCAATGCCGAACTGGCGGAAAGGAAGGGCTTAACCGGGCCACTGGAATGGCTAAAACGTGTTTGAAACTGACCGATCCATATAAATCAATGCGTTGTGGACCAGAGAAGGTTGGATTCCAGTCCCCTTCCCTCCGCCACCGTCCCAAACGCGGCCTGTCGCTAAGTGGTTGTAATCGCGCCGGAAGACAGTGTGTCGTCACCTGCCGGTAGCGGGTCACCATATGTTCGCTGGCGTCTTGGAATGCCCGCAGGGTGGCCTGGAACGAGGAGATCGGTTCAAGTGCGAGGCGAAATTCGAGGAAGTCCGGCCATAGCTCTCGTGACGCCCTCCCCTCCAGTCCAAGACCTTTAAGTCCATGAGCTTCCAGGATGATCAGGGAAGAACGGACGATCACGATGCTTTCAACAGCACGGTGCTTTCCGGAGACCAGGAAATACTGACATCCTGACCTTCCGAAAGTCGCTCGCCATCCTGATTCTGAACCAAAACCTTGATCGTTTCGCCATTCCGATCGACAAAATAGGTGCTGCTGTTTCCAGCGAAGACGCGCCGCTCAATACGCCCGTTTAGAGTGTTGTGCCCGGGTTTGGATGCAGCGCCGGAAGCAGCGATGCTGATGCGTTCCGGGCGAACAGCGCAGATCGCCTCCACGCCAGCCGGGCGACTTGAACCATCGGCCGCCAGAATGTGCGCTCCGTCATTCAGTCTGATGCCGTCGTCGACCATCTTGCCCCGCAGGATGTTTGCGTCGCCGAGAAAGCTGGCGGCGAACTCGCTGCGCGGGAAATTGTAGATGTCCTCCGGCGGGCCCTCCTGCACCACACGACCGTCTCGCAGGATCCCGATCCTGTCCGCCATGGTCAGAGCTTCTTCCTGATCGTGCGTGACGAAGATCGTCGTGATGCCGATCTCGCGCTGGATTCGTTTGAGTTCGATCTGCATGTCGACGCGAAGTGCCTTGTCGAGCGCGCTGAGCGGTTCGTCGAGGAGGAGTACCCGCGGTTTGGTCACGATGGCGCGGGCCAGGGCGACGCGCTGGCGCTGCCCGCCGGATAGCTGATGCGGACGTCGTTCGCCGAGCTTGTCCAGTTGCACAAGATCGAGGGCACGGCGGACTTCGGTCTCTATGGATGATCTTGCATCGCCGCGCACCAAGAGTCCGAAGGCGACATTGTCGGCCACGCTCATGTTGGGAAAGAGCGCATAATTCTGGAACATCATGCCGATGCGGCGCTTCTCGACGGGTACCCGTTCAACGCTTTCGCCGCCTATGCCGATACTGCCACTGCCGGGAAAGTCGAAGCCCGCGATCAACCGAAGCAGGGTTGTCTTGCCGCTGCCAGACGGCCCTAGCAGGGCGTAGAGGCCGCCGTCGGGAAAGTCGATCGAGACATCGTCCAGCGCCTTGTGCGAGCCGAATGATCGCGAGACGTTGCGTACCTGGACGTCGGCCATTACTTCTCTCCTCCGAATTTGAAGAAGCGTGCGGCCACGAGCATGACGCCCATGGAAACGGCGATGATGATGGTGGAAACGGCGTTGATTTCCGGGGTAAAGCCCTTGCGGATAGCGGCGTATATTTCGACCGGCAGCGTCCCCTGTCCCGGCGCCGAAAGAAAGTAGGAAACGACGAACTGGTCGAATGAAACGGCGAAGGCAAAGAGGGCGCCGGCAATGACACCGGGCATGATCCAGGGCAATGTCACCCGTCGCGTCACCTGCCATTGATTGGCGCCAAGCGATCGAGCGGCTTCCTCAAGCTCCGGCGCGAACGTCTGAAGCCGTGCCGAAACGACGACGATGACATAGGGCAATGCCAGGGCGACATGGCCGAGCAGGATCGCATGCAGGCCGCGTCCGATGCCGATGCCGAAGAAGAAGATCAGCATTGCTGTTCCGGTAATCAGCCATGGGATGGCGATGGGGGGAAACAGCAATGCCTGCAGGACCTTCTTCCCACGAAACTCATACCGAAACATCGCAAGGGAGGCAGCCGTGCCAAGGGCGGTGGCGATGATCGTCGTCAGGACCGCGATCTCTATGCTGTTCCAGGTTGCGCCTATGATCTGGTTGTTGCGAAACAGGTTCGCGTACCAGGTGGTCGTCCAGGTGAAGGGCAATTGATAGAAGGGTGAGGCATTGAATGACATCAGCGCCATGATGATGATGGGCAGATAGAGGAACGCCAGCAGCAGCATGATGTAGAAGCGGCCGAGCCATTCGAGGATGCGCGTCGTAGCCATCAGCTTGCCCTTTTCAGAACAGGCGAGGCGATAGCCAGGATCAGGAGGACCACGGCGAGCAATATGAATGACAGGGCCGCGCCCAGCGGCCAGTTGTAGACGGCCACAAACTGATCCTCGATCACCGTTCCGTAGAAAGTGCCGGTGCGGCCACCGAGAATGCGTGGCTCCATGAAAGACCCCACGACGGGCACGAATGTCAGGGCTGCTCCGGCGACGATGCCCGGCATGGCCAGCGGAATGACGATGCGTTTCAGGACGGTCAGGCGTGAGGCGCCGAGCGACCGGGCCGCCTCGATCAGCGAGTCGTCGATCGCCTGCAGCGTCAGGTAGCAGGTCAGCACCATGTAGGGCACGTAGGAGTGCACCAGTCCGATAATGACGGCCGGGTAGGAATAGATCAGATCAATGCTAATCCGGAAGGGCGAGATCGCGTTGATCGCCGTGTCGAGGATGCCGCCCTCGCGCAACACCATGACCCACGAGAATATGCGGACCAGGCCGTTGCTCCAGAACGGCAGGATGACAAGCAGGAAGATTGCTTCCCGGCTGCGGCCCTTCAACACCTTCGCCAGCACGTAGGCGGCGGGAAAGCCGAGGACGACGCACCACAGGGTGACTTCGACACCCAGCCGGAGGGAAGCGAGAAGCAGCGTGCCGTATAGTGCCTCCGAGAAGAAGGCACGGTAGTTCTCCAGCGTGACCGACCAGCCCGATTGTGCGGTCGGGAGGTCGGTCATGAACGAGAAGAAGACCATGGCTGACAGCGGAAGAAAAATTGCGATCGTCAGCCATAGATAGGCAGGGAGAAGAAGCGGCCACGCAGATCTCATCCCACGTCCGGCAACGGATGGGGTTCGTATTCCCATGGCCTCCTCCCGGGAGCACGCTTTCCCAGGTGAACTACTTCACGTTGACCTTCAGCTCCTGCCACATGGCCAGATACTTTTCGCGCTGGGCGTCGGTTATGGGCGCCTGGAACTGGATGCGTTTTGCAACTTCGGGATCGCCCATGACTTTCCGGTTGAACGAATCTTCCGGCAGGGCTGCGACTGCCTTGGTGTTGGCCGAGACGGGCGCCCCCACCTTCGTGACCCATTCCCCATAGAAGCCCGGATCGATCATGTAGTTGATGAACGCCTCGGCACCCGCGACATTTTTCGACCCGGCGGGAATTGAGAATGCGTCAAGCCAGGCGACGGCGCCTTCCTCTGGAATCATGAGTGACACCGGGAGCTTGAACTGTGTCTTTGCGCGGTCGGCCGAGCCGCTCCAGTAGGTTCCGACATCGATCTGATTCGAGGCGGCCATCTGGTTCCAGTCATTCTCCGAACTCCAGAAGGTGCGTATCTGCGGCATCAGCGTCGTCAGCTTTGCCTTGACCGCATCCATGTCCTTGATGTCGTTGATATCCTGACCCGTGGCGATGGCGCCGAACTGCATAGCCTCAACCGCGTCGTCGCGAATGGTCACCTTGCCCTTGTGCTTCTCGTCCCACATGACGCTGACGCTGGTGGGAGGCGTGTCGAAGGCCTTTTCGTTGTAAGCCAGGGCAGTTAGGCCCCAGACCCATGGCACGCCGTAGACCTTGCCGTCATGATTGAGCATGGGC
>JBKJRE010000543.1:0-2679 GCA_046594775.1 Rhizobiaceae bacterium
GCATAACGCGCGCCCGTTCGATGTCCCTGCTTGCCGACTACGGATTCCGTACGACGGAAAAAACTTTGACGATCCGCGATTTCCTTGAGGCGGACGAGATATTTTCTACCGGCAATCACTCGAAGGTGGTGCCCGTTACGCGGATCGAGGACCGCGACCTCCAGCCAGGACCGGTCGCCAAGAAGGCGCGGGAACTCTATTGGGAATGGGCGCATTCGACACCCGCCACCTGAGCCCGGAACGAAACACCATGCCACCGGGGGCTTGTCGTTGGACAGCCGCTGCACCACTTTCGATAGGCCCACGGCGCCTGTATTTGCCACAGAAGGAGTATGACCATGGCTTTCGAACTGCCCTCATTGCCCTATGACTACGAGGCGCTTCAGCCTTACATGTCCAAGGAGACTCTGGAATACCATCACGACAAGCACCACAAGGCCTATGTCGATAACGGCAACAAGCTCGCGGCCGAGGCCGGCATGGACGGTTTGTCCGTCGAAGAGGTGGTGAAGCAGTCGTTCGGCAAGAATGCCGGCTTGTTCAACAATGCCGCGCAGCATTACAACCACATCCACTTCTGGAAGTGGATGAAGAAGGGCGGCGGCGGGACCAAGTTGCCGGCGGCGCTGCAGACGGCAATCGACCGCGATTTGGGTGGCTACGAAAAATTCAAGTCGGATTTCATCGCTGCCGGCACCACACAGTTCGGTTCGGGCTGGGCCTGGCTTTCAGTCAAGGATGGGAAGCTGGCGATATCGAAGACGCCGAACGGCGAGAACCCGTTGGTACATGGCGCCTCGCCAATTCTCGGCGTCGATGTTTGGGAGCATTCCTACTACATCGACTACCGCAACGCGCGGCCGAAATATCTGGAAGCCTTCGTCGACAGTCTCATAAACTGGGACCACGTTCTTGAGATGTATGAGAAGGCGAAAGCCTGATTTCTTCGAGAAGGCCCGCGCAAGCGGGCTTTCTCATAGCGTCTTTATCGATCACATAAGCGTGATTGGGATGCGTGATAATTTTGACCTGAAGAATCGCCACTCTTCTGTAGCATTCCTTTCAGTTTAACCCCGGAGGTACAGTTTCATGAGGAATCTCTTGCTCGGCATTTGCGGTCTGGCTCTTGCAACAAGCGCAGTGCTGGCCGATCCGCAGGACGAAAGAGAGGCCTTGATGAAGGCCAATGGAAAAGCGATGGGCGCCCTCGCTCCGATCGTCAAGGGCGAGCAGGATTTTGACGCCTCATTTGTCATGCAGACGCTGACCAAGCTGAATGAAGATGTGCAGAAGATCGACGTCGCGGCCCTTTGGCCCGTCGGCAGTGACAAGGGCGATACCACGTCCTCACCGAAAATCTGGGAAGATATGGCCGGTTTCCAGGCAAAAATGGACAAGTTGAAGGCTGATACCGCTGCCGCGGTTGCCGCCGCGCCGGCCGACCTGGATGCGCTGAAGGTCCAGTTCGGCGCGGTAGCGTCGAACTGCGGCGGCTGTCATGAAGCCTATCGAATAAAGAAGAGCTGACCTTTATCGCATGCAGACGGGCTCGAAGCTCGCCGGGGCCGCAGTGCTGCTTGGCATTGCCGGCGCGGCGGCGTTCTGGCTGGCTACCGCGCCAACCCGCCTTGGTTCGGAGAGCATCGGACAACTCGGTCACGGCGACGCAACACGAGGAGAGCGGATTTTCTGGGCCGGGGGATGCACGTCTTGCCACGCTCGCCCGGCTGCGGATGGCGGGGCGAAGCTTGAACTCGCTGGCGGCCGTGAACTGAAGACCCCGTTCGGCACCTTCGTGCCGCCCAACATTTCTCCCGACAAGGAAAGCGGCATTGGCAATTGGTCTGTCGAGGATTTCGCCAATGCGATGATGCGCGGAGTGTCGCCTGAAGGCGATCATCTCTATCCCGCGTTTCCCTATTCGTCCTACGCCCGGATGAAGCCGACCGATGTTGCCGATCTTTACGCATTCATGATGACGCTGCCGGCCGTATCCGGCGCCGCTCCAGACAACAAGATTGCCTTTCCGTTCAACATTCGCAGGGGCATCGGCCTTTGGAAACTGGCCTATCTGAGCGACAAACCGGTAATCGACTTGCCGGTAGACGCCGCAGAACCGCTTGCGCTTGGCCGCTATCTTGTCGAAGGCCCGGGGCATTGTGGCGAATGCCATTCTCCACGTGACGTTTTCGGCGGCGTGAAAAAGCCGCTGTGGCTAGCAGGAGCGATAGCCGCCGAAGGCCCCGGAATAGTTCCCAACATCACGCCCAAGGGCAGCATCGGCGACTGGTCGGCCAGCGATATCGCCAGCTATCTCGAGACCGGCTTTACGCCTGATTTCGATTCGGTGGGCGGCGCCATGGTGGAGGTGCAGAAGAACATGGCGCGGCTGCGCCCTGAGGACAGGGATGCCATCGCCGCCTATCTCAAATTCGTTCCTCCACATCCGAACGGTTATCCGGCGCGCAAGCCGGCAAGCGACTGATCTTGCGCTTTAGCCGGGCGTTGCCGCCTCCATCCGGCCGACGACTTTCAATGCGAATGCATAGACATAGGCGATTTCCTCGAGCCGCGAAAAACGCCCGGACGCTCCGGCATGGCCCGAATCCATGTTGATCTTGAACAGCACCGGATTGTCGCTGCTCTTGCGCTTGCGCAGCCGCGCCGCCCATTTCGCCG
>JBKJRE010000424.1:0-7406 GCA_046594775.1 Rhizobiaceae bacterium
TCAGCCCCATGAACTTCGAGAAGGCTCGCGCAAATGAAAGAAAGGGGCTTGGCGAGGAAGAAAGGAAGGTCGCATAATCAACCCGCCAAGGGAGACGTCATACCCGGGCAAGTTCAGAACCTGACGCATCGAGGTTTCCACAATTGCATTTTGACGAGGTCCGGCCTCACGGCGCTGCCGCGGCGGCACCCCGTTCTTTGGGAAACGAATCTAATACTATTTAGTCCCCCCAAGCAGTCGCCAAAGTTGTATATTTGGCCGTTTTCATTTCCTTCGAGGAGGCGAACATGGGCACGAGGGCGATCTATTCTGTCATTTTATGCGCAAGTTTTTTCGGTTCGGCCGGATTAGGCCATTCTGCATCCCAAGCATGTGAAAAGCAGACCACGTCCTACGCTGTTTATCGCGTCGACGAGAATCGGGATGCATGTAGACAAAACGAAAAAGACAGTCAGCCGACAAATTTGTTGCAAAAAGTACAGGAGGTTTGTTGTCCGGGAGGCTATCCATGGTACCGGCAGTCAACAAACACCTGCTATGGCAACTACGAAGATTGCCACGATACGGATGGAGGTGGGTGGTCCTGCAGACAGGTCAACGCCTGCTAGACACCCAATCGTCATGCCGGGAGTGCTGCTCACGGCCATCCGGCCCGGCAGGGGCGGCGGCCGACAAGTGGATGGCGGCCTGGATTGGTGTCTCAACTAAACGACATGGATGCTTGCAAGGCGACTATGGCATCTGCCGTCGTGACAAGGCCGCGCGGGCGACATCTGGTGCGGACGGCGGGGGTCGAACCCGCAAGGCCATAGGCCGAGGGATTTTAAGTCCCTTGCGTCTACCAGTTTCGCCACGTCCGCGTGGCGACCTTTTCAGGCCTGGGAGGGTGATCGTCAAGCACGTTCACCAGGGCGTGCCCGCTAGACCGTCCGGAGGGACGCGAAACGGCCGGCGGGCATACCCCTGAACCCAACGCCGCACGCCGGTCATGATGTTCCGCGTCCCCGGACATGACGTGCATGAGCCGCCAGAAAGACACCATCCAAACACAAACTTAACCTTAAACGGCAACGTTAATCGGCGTTTCACATCGCCGTTTTCCGAAAGCGGTCTGGGTTGCGGCCGACGCATTGCCGCAAGCCAAGTCGTGGATCGCCTCATGCCGGATGACCTGTGCTGGTAAAATTGCTGGCGGCTTGGCAATGTCGATGCAACAGGAGTCGACGATGACGAGCAACAGCGCAATCTTCACCAAACCACGGGCCTGGGCGGACATGGCGACGACGCTGGTCGATGTGGCGACCGGGCGCCGACCCGCTGATCTGGTCATACGCAACGGCCGCTGGGTAAACGTGCATTCCGGCGAGATCATCGCGGGCACCGACGTGGCCATCATCGGCGGGCGCTTCGCCTATTGCGGCGCGGACGCCAGCCACGCTATCGGTGCGCAGACGACGGTTGTCGACGCCGCAGGCCGCTATCTCGTGCCGGGTCTCTGCGACGCCCACATGCATGTGGAAAGCGGCATGGTGACGGTCACCGAATTCTGCAGGGCGGTCATTCCGCATGGCACGACGTCGATGTTCATCGATCCGCACGAGATCGCCAATGTGCTGGGTCTGGCCGGCGTCAGGCTGATGCACGACGAGGCCCTGGCCATGCCTGTCAACGTGCATGTGCAGATGCCGTCCTGCGTGCCCTCGGCGCCGGGCCTGGAGAATGCCGGGGCCACGCTCGGGGTCGCCGATGTCGCCCACGCGATGACGTGGGAAAACATCATCGGCCTCGGTGAGGTGATGAATTTTCCCGGCGTGATCGCCAACGATCCTGTGATGGCGGGCGAAATTGCCGAAACCATCAGGGCCGGCAAGACGGTGGGCGGCCACTATGCGTCCCCAGACCTCGGGGTGGCGTTTCACGGCTACGCGGCGGGCGGCCCCGAGGACGATCATGAAGGCACGCGCGCCGAAGACGCGATCTTCCGCGTTCGCCAGGGCATGAAGGCGATGCTGCGGCTGGGCTCGGCCTGGTACGACGTGGCAGAGCAGATAAAGGCCGTCACCGAGCGAGGCGTCGATCCGCGCAATTTCATCCTGTGCACCGACGATAGTCATTCCGGCACGCTGGTCAGGCATGGTCACATGGACCGCGTTGTGCGGCATGCCATTGCGCAAGGACTGAAGCCGGTGACCGCCATCCAGATGGCGACGCTGAACGCTGCGCAGCATTTCGGACTGGACCGCGAGATCGGCTCGATTGCGCCTGGCCGGCAGGCGGATCTGCTGATCGTTTCCGATCTGGCGCAGATGACCGTGGACGACGTTTTTGCGCGTGGCGCGCTGGTGGCTAGGGCGGGCAAGCTTGTGATCGACATTCCCGCTTACGACTATCCCGACACTGCCCGCAACACGGTGCATCTCGGCCGCGAGGTGATGGCGGAGGATTTCGACATTGCGGCGCCCGCCGGAGCCAACGAGGTGAGGGCGCGCGTTATCGGCGTGATCGAGAACCAGGCGCCGACGCGGGCGCTCGAAGCAGATCTGCCGGTCGAGGACGGGCTGGTCGCCATGGATCGCAGCAACGACGTCTGCCAGATCGCCGTTGTGGAGCGGCATCGCGGCACCGGCAAGGTGACCAACGCCTTCGTCTCCGGCTTCGGCTACAGCAAGGATTGCGCCATGGCTTCGACTGTGGCGCATGACAGCCACCATATCATCGTCGTCGGCACCAACAAGCGCGACATGGCGCTGGCCGCCAACCGTCTGGCTGAAGTCGGCGGCGGCTTCGTTTTGTTTTCGCAGGGCAGGGAACTGGCGCTGGTCGAGATGCCGATCGCCGGACTGATGTCGGACGAGCGTGCCGAGGTGGTCGCGGCAAAGGCCGAGAAGCTGACCGAGGCGATGCGCTCGGTCGGCTGCGATCTAAACAACGCCAACATGCAGCACTCGCTGCTGGCGCTGGTCGTCATTCCGGAACTGCGCATATCCGATGTCGGGCTGATCGATGTCAGGACATTCGAGAAGGTCGATCTGTTCGTCTGACCGGGGAGCGCCTTTCCAACAGGCTCAGTATGCCTTGCCCAGCATCTTGATGCGGTCGGTGACGTCGCGGTCGCTGGCAAAGCCGTCATCCTCACGCAGCCTCTGGCCGAGCATCTTCACGAGCGCCGGATTGTCGGCGAATTTCGTGTGGTTGAAACTGTCGCCGCCCTTGGCCTTCGACAGATCGACCACGACGACGCCATATTCGGCCAGATCCTTGGCGTTGTCGTAGTCGCCCACTCGCGGTTTGTTGCCGGCAAGGAGGCCGGACAGCTTGAGCGCCCGATCGTCGGACGAAAGCAGCAGGAAGAATGGCTTTGCCGGTTTGCCATAGCGGCGCATCTGGCTCTTGAAGACGTCAACGTCGATGTCGGGCGACGCCAGCACGACATCGCCAAGCTTGCCGCCGAGGTCCCGGTCGCCCCTGATGGCCAACTGGCGCAATGCCTCCATCGTCACCCATGTCCCCATGGAGTGGCCGACGATGTCGATGCGCCGGGCGCCAGACTGGGCAAGCATGCGAAGCGTCACCTCCAGCTGGTCGCGGGCGACGCTGGCGCTTTCCTTGTCATAGACATAGTCGGTCGAACTGCCGCCCGAAGCCCAGGAAAACAGCACCGGCGTGCCGCCGTAATGTGAATCATGGGCGATCTGCGTCATGCGGTAGACGGCGGCGTCGAAAGAGGTGTTGTAGCCATGGATGAAGATCATGGCCCGGCCGCCGCGCGCCGCGATATCGGCCCGGAGCGCCGCCGAGAATTCCGGCTGCGTCTCATAGGCGACGACGTCCGTCGCGGTGAAATATTTCGTGGCGTCGTCGGGCTTGCCGGGTTTGTGCAACTCGATCTGGCCCGTCTGGTGTATTTTGGGCACGGTGACGTTGACGCGGGCGTAGTTCAGCACGGATGAGCGGGAATTGTCGAAGACCTTGCTGGAGTCTTCAGCATGGGCACGCGTCGTCGCCACGAAGATACTGTGGTTGCCGGCGAGTTCGGTCGCGTCAACGGGGACCGAGGACGTCCCGATGAGGTCTGTGGCCTCGCGGGTGACGCAACCGGCCAAGAGTATCAGGAGTGCAAACACGAGTATGCGGGCGCTGGACAATTAGAATAAGCTCTCTGGCCGATAGGCCTGTTTGTTTTGGAAACCCTCCGGGACAGTCCGATCAAGGCATTAGGATGGCGAGCAGCCATTAATTTCGCTAACGGTCAACGACAGCCATGACAGTGTTGCGCGAAAGCCAAAAAGGCGGCAGGAACGCCGGAATGTTCGAGAACGGCAGGACCTCAGGCCGCAACCGGATCCCGAGGACCTCGATCATGAAATCGCGGCGCGCCTGAATGCGTTTCCATGCTTCGGGGTAGAGCGCGGCCATCTTCTCGCGCAGGGCTGCGTCGGCCAGGGCGACGCCATCCTCTATGTTGGTGGTGAAGTAGGGCGAACCGGTGGCGGGAATGATGTCGACCTGGAGCGCCATGCCTGACCGAAGCTCGATTTTCGAACCCGAATAGACTGGTGAATGCATCCATTCATCGAGATGAATCAGGTGGCCTGGATTGAGCGACAGACCGAAAAACGGATCGCCGATCCGGTCGTGGACGGCCTTCCATAGGGCACCAGCGCGGACACCGATGCCGATGGTCTCGTGCCAGTCGACAACCGCCGAGAAATAAGGCGCTACAAGCCTGTCGACATAGTCGCGGATCGGCGGGGACAACTCGCCGGCATGTTCGACGAGAAATCCGGCGCGCGCATTGAGGGCGCCCTGCAGGCCATAGGCGACAGTGACCGGATCGCCGCGCGCAATGACATTGAGACCGGGACTCGGCAAGCCATAGGCGGCGCGCTTGCCGGCGCTCAGCATCGGGTGGGCGCACTGCGGCAGGCCGTTCATGCCGATCAGCCGCGCGGCCTGCAATTCGGTCATGCCGGGCTGTATGCCTGCAAGCAGATTGCGCACGCCCTGAGATGTGAACGTGGCGGCGAACTCGAAAGCCGCCAACTGGTCGGCATCGTTGATCGCCCGCAGCCCGTCGGCCGGATTCATCAGCAGGTCAGCCGCGTTGCGCACCGATCCGCTTTCGCACGAAATGGCCCGCAGCGTGTCCGCAATGAAGGACGGAAGGTCAAGGCAAGTATCGTCGAGGCCCGGATCCTCGGGCGAAAACGGCTTCCAGCCGATAGCGCCGATGTGCTGACCCGCCTCGAGCCCGCAGCTCTTCAGAATGTGCTTCAACGCGGGCGAGCGGTCACGGGGCTGGCCCGGCAGTGAAAACGTCTGGCAGAGAACGCGGTCATAGGGTCCGGCGCAAATCTCGGCATAGCCCCATCCCTCATTGCCGACGAGGAGCCGGGGTTTGCGATCAGGCAGGATGACGAGCAGCGTTTCCTCGAAACGCGGATCGTAGCCGCTGAGATAGGCGACATTGGCTGCATGTTCGCGGTCACCATACACCACGAAGCCGTCGAACGCGCCGCGGCGCGCGAGCAGGGCGTCAAGGCGCGCCTCGAACGTGCTGAAGGCAACGACCGGCATCACGCCAGGCTCGCCGAACTCGGGAAGGGCGACGCTCTTCAATCCCACAGCAAATGGCATGGTTATCTCCAGGAATGCGCGGTGCCGACGGTGGCTTGAACCCCGGGGATATGCAATAGGCGGGAGGCCCGCTCAAGGGTGAGGGGCCTGTGCGAGAACGCGGCGATGGCGAATTTTTCAGAAGGTGTATCTGTTGCAGCGGAAGCGGTGCGCGAACTTTTTGACGAGACGCCGCTGCAGGAGAACGATTATCTCTCGAAGAAGACCGGCGCGAAAATCCTGCTGAAGCGGGAAGACCTGACGCCCGTTCGTTCCTACAAGATTCGCGGCGCCTTCAACTTCTTCCGCAAGACACTCGCCGCCGGCAACCGGTCCGAACTCTTTGTCTGTGCCTCCGCCGGCAACCACGCGCAAGGCTTTGCCTTCGTGTGCCGGCATTTCGGCAAGAAGGGCGTGGTCTTCATGCCGGTCACAACGCCGCAGCAGAAGATCGACAAGACCAGGTTGTTCGGTGGCGCATTTGTCGAGATCCGGCTGCACGGCGACTTCTTCGACGACTGCAACCGCGCGGCCCAGGAATTTTCCCAGCTGGGCGGCGCGCATATGGTGCCGCCCTTCGACCACAGGGACATTATCGAGGGACAGGCAACCGTCGCATTCGAGGTCGCACGGCAGATCGGCGGGCTTGGACCAGACATCATGGTATTGCCCGTGGGCGGCGGCGGGCTGGCGGCCGGGGCGAGCCGGTATTTTCGCGATCAGGGGCGCGATGCGCGCTTCGTTTTCTGCGAGCCGCTCGGGGCGCCGAGTCTCGCGCGAAGCCTTTCTGCCGGACGGCGCGTCAAGCTTCCGGTGGTCGACAACTTCGTCGATGGCGCAGCCGTCGCGGAAATCGGTCGCCAGCCGTTCCGGCACCTCAAGGACTTTTCGGCCGGCGATGTCAGGCTCATTCCGGAAAACCGGCTATGCGCCACCATGATCGAAATGCTCAATGTCGAAGGCGTGGTGCTGGAGCCAGCAGGCGCGCTGGCCATCGACGCGCTGAAGGATTTTTCCCGGCGCGAGATCAGGGGCAAGACGATTGTCTGTGTGGTCTCGGGCGGCAATTTCGATTTCGAGAGGCTGCCGGACGTCAAGGAGAGGGCGCTGCGCTTTGAAGGCCTGAAGAAGTACTTTGTCTTCCGCTTTCCACAGCGACCTGGCGCATTGCGGGATTTTCTCGACCTGCTCGGTCCCGACGACGATATCGCCAGGTTCGAATATCTGAAGAAGTCGGCGCGCAATTTCGGTTCGGTGCTGATCGGCATCGAAACGAAGGACCGCCGGAATTTCGACGTGCTGGCGAAGCGTTTCAGCGATGCGGGCTGGGCCTATCAGGACATTACGGACAATGACGAGATCGCGGGGCTGGTCATTTGAGCCCGACGGTCTTTGTCGTTCTTTTCAGGGGCGTGGGCGGCGCGACACAGTTGCCGACCGGCCCTTTGCGAGAGGCGCTGACGGCTGCAGGGTTCGACGGTGTCGGGACCTACATCAACAGCGGCAACGCGGTGCTCTCTTCGCGGCTCGGCGTCTCAGGAACCCGTGACAGGATTGCGGAGCTGGCGAAACGCAAATTTGGTTTTGAAAAGGACATCATGCTTGTCAGTCTGAACGACTGGTCCAGACTGATTGAACGAAACCCGTTCCCCGAGGCGGTCGATCAGCCGGCGACGCTGCATGCATTCGTTCTGCATAGCCCCCCGGCGAGCCAGAACGTCGCCGCGCTCAAGGCCAGGACAACCGGGCGCGAACGGCTCGCCGTCGATGGCGCGACGCTCTATTTTCAC
>JBKJRE010000182.1:0-2546 GCA_046594775.1 Rhizobiaceae bacterium
GATTGGCCGAAACTGACAAACAAGCCGAGCGGCCGCAGGCAATCGAGTGAGGCGGGAAACGTGTCCTTTCCGACAGAATCGTAGACGACGTCGCACATCTTGCCGCCGGTGATCTCCTTGACGCGGGCAACGAAGTCCTCGTCACGATAGTTGATCACGTGGTCGAAGCCGTGGCGGTGCGCAAGCGCCGCTTTTTCGGACGACCCTGCAGTGCCTATGACTGTCGCGCCAAGATGCTTGGCCCATTGGCCCGCAATCAGGCCGACGCCGCCCGCAGCGGCGTGAAAAAGGATGGTGTCGCCCTTCTTCACCTTGAATGTCCGCCGCAGCAGATATTCGGCGGTCAGGCCTTTCAGCATCATGCCGGCGGCTTGCTCGTCCGAAATTGAATCCGGAAGTATGAGCAGCCGGTCCGCGTCGATTACGCGCTCCTCGCAATAGGCGCCGAGCGGGGCGGTATAGGCGATGCGATCACCCGGCTTCAGCCAGTCGACGCCCTCTCCAACCGCCTTGACGATACCGGCAGCCTCGCCGCCCGGGATGAGCGGCAAGCCGTTCGGTGGTGGATAGAGGCCGTTGCGATAGTAGACGTCGAGGAAATTGAGGCCGATCGCGGTGTGCTTGACAAGCGCCTGACCCGGACCGGTCGAGCCCGGATCCGTGTCTTCGTAGCGCATGACTTCGGGCGCTCCCTGGGCATAGACCTTGATTGCTTTGGCCATGGTTCAGTTCTTCTTCAAGCCGAGAGTTGGAAAAAGCTGCATGATTGCTCCAATGCAAAACAGATAGATTCCCGTAATGGTAATGCCGATTTTGGTGAACTCGCTCACATTGGCGGCCAGAACGCCGATCTGGCTGTAAAATTCGGCAAGCGCTGCCTCCGCGAGGGCCAGCATGCCAAAAGCGCACCAAAGCAGCGTGATGCCCAGATTGAGCGTGCGTAGCCGCTTGACGCGCACGGGATGCAGGAAATTGATCGGCAGAAAGGTCATGATGCCAGCGATAACAACCACCGCGAAGGATACCCACTCTCCCGGCCCCACAACAAACAGCGTGAACACGATCATGTTCCAGACGACGGGAAATCCCTTGAAGAAGTTCTCCTTGGTCTTCATGCCGGTGTCTGCGTAGTAGATCGCGCTCGACACGACGATTATAGCCGCCGACAGGAATGACAGTCCCTCGCCCATCAGCCCGCGCTGATAAAGCGCGAAAGCCGGGATCAGGACGTAAGTCACATAGTCGATGATATTGTCGAGCAATTCGCCGGACCAGGTTGGAAGGATTTCCTTCACGTCGAGCTTGCGCGCGATAGGGCCGTCGATGCCGTCGACAAAAAGCGCCAGGCCGAGCCACCAGAACATTGCTGTCCATCGCTGCTCGCTCGCCGCGACGAGTGAGAGGAAGGCCAGAAAAGATCCTGATGCGGTCAGCAGGTGAACCGAAAAAGCTCGTGCTTGCGGCCAGGTAACAGTTCTGCGTTTCACGGGCCACGCCAATCCAGTTTGCATATCTCGGCCGACCGGCCAGCGAAATTCCAGTTGCGCCCGAATGCGCGAAGCTTGCTCACGTCGGCCTTGGCGACTGTTATCTCAGGCGCAATCCAGTATTCCGAATTGCTGATGACCGTATCCTTTTCGCGGTCCTGGCCACGGATCGGAGTCACCGCGCCGTCAATGATCCGGGGAATTTTGAAGAGGCGCGTCTTGTCCTGGGTTTCGTAGGTAATCGGAACCTGCTCGACCCCGAGGAAATTGCCAACCAGAATTGATAGAAGCCCGGTCGTACCGCCCGCCTTGCCGGTAAAAATACGCGTCAGCGCCTTGACCGCGTAAATTGATGCGCGCTCGTCCACGAACAGTCCGGCAGTCCAGTTTCCGCGACTCATCAGGCCCGGGATCTCCATGAACAGCCCGAGATTCAGACCAGACAGGTCTGTGTCGCCGAAATGTCCCGCGTCGATTCGAAATCCTGCCCAGGTCTGACAATAACCCTCGGTCGGTGGATGGCTTCCGAGCGACAGAACACATGGACAAAAAACCGTGCAATTGCAGGACAGGACGAGTTCACCCTTCATCGCCCAGCTTTGCTCGCTCATGAATCCTCCCGGTTGCACGTCACAGCGAGATTAATAGCAGCGCCGCAGACCAGACAAGCAGTATCGCACCTGCCGCCCGAGAGGCCAGCCGGCCACCGGTCTGTTTTTCGACTATTGTAAACAGCGCGATCAGCGCCATCCAGAAGACGTTCATCATGCCCACGGCGAACATCACAAGCATCAGAGCCCAGCAGCAGCCCAGGCACCAGACACCCTGCTCGGCACCGAGACGCAATATGCCGCCAGAGCTCGAACTCCAGCGAGAAAAAAGGGTTGAGAACGGATTTCGGCACTTCTTCAGGCATGCTTCTTTCAGTCCGCTGAACTGGTAAAACCCCGCAATAGCGAGCGCCGTAGCGCCCGCGATGCCGAGCATCGGGTCCAGGGGACGACGGCCGGCTCCACTTTGGACCAGCAGGGCCAGGGCCGCAAAGCCGAACGCAGCGAC
>JBKJRE010000590.1:0-4879 GCA_046594775.1 Rhizobiaceae bacterium
ACCGGGCCGGCCAGCGGCTGGTCTTCCTGCCCCGCCGTCACGCGGATGCGGCAGGTCGAGCAGCGGCCCTTGCCGCCGCACACCGAATAATGCGGAATGCCGCCAATGCGGCTTGCCTCCAGCACGCTGTGGCCGCGCGGCACCCGCACCCTCTGGCCGCTTTCGTAGCGCACCTCGACGAGGTTCTTCCGCTCGCGGCGGCGGCGCAGGGTCCGAAGCGCGAACAGGGCGGCGACGAGCCCGGCGAAGAGCGCATTAGGTCGCGTTGGTCAGCGCATGGACCGTTTCGAGCGCCCCTGGAATCAGCGACTGGTCGAGGCTGTCAGGAAGCGGCTGGCGCTGCATCAGTCCTACCAGCTGGCCGGCATGGGCAAAGGCGAGCAGCGCGACGACCGGGACCAGCACCGCCGCAATGAGGAACAAGGGGGCCGCCGCCGGATACCAGCCGCGGAAGCGCAGCCAGAAATGCAGCCCCAGGCAGCCATGCGCCCAGACCACGACCAGCGCGACCGCCTGCGTCAGGCCGACGCCGGGGCTGGTGATCCACAGCGCGCGGATGACGAATTCGTAGGTGTCGGGCACCTCTGTCAGTTCGTGGAAGATGCGCGTTCCGATGACATGCTGGGCGACCAGCAGCGGGATTGCCAGGCCGGCCACCACCTGCACCGCCTCGCGCGCCGGCATGACGAAGCTGCGCCTGCGGTAGAGGCTACGCAGCACCAGCGCCACATGCGTCAACAGCGCCGCGTAGAGCACGACGGTGCCGGCAGGGTTGCGCCAGATGGCGAGGAACCAGAGCCGGCCGGCCTCCGCCGCCTCCAGCGAGATCAGGCTGAGCGACAGATTGCCGAGATGCATGGCGACGAACACCATCATCACCAGGCCGGAGGCGAGGCGCGCATTGCGCAGCCGCGCTTCGGAGGGCATCCGGCGGACTGGCGCTGCGGCGGGAGACGCTGAGGCCGGTTTCGGGGCGACGGTCATGGCGCGTTCGCGGCGGGCTGGTGCATCGGCGCAGCATGGCAGGGTCGCGGCGCGGCTTCAATGGGCGAGGCGGGCGCCGGGCGTTGACAGTGCGGCGACGCCGGCGTTGCAGCACGGATGGGCCAGGCCGGCCGGCTGGCGCCTGACCGCAAAAACCGACGCCAAAAGGCGCGCGTGCTACAGCGCAGCATAGAATCCGGCTTGACTTGAATTCACGTTGGTGAATAATTGCTCATAACCAAGGCAATTGCTCATTTTGGTCCAATGGGAGGAAATTTGGATGAAACTCAACACGCTCATACTGGGCCTGTGCTCCGCGAGTGCGCTCGCTTTCGCCGCGCATGCCGAATCGATCACCATCGCTACTGTCAACAATGGCGACATGATCCGCATGCAGAAGCTGACGGACGATTTCACGTCGAAGAACCCCGGCATCGAACTCAACTGGGTGACGCTCGAGGAGAACGTGCTGCGCGAGCGCGTCACCACCGACATCGCCACCAAGGGCGGCCAGTACGACGTGATGACCATCGGCACCTACGAAGTGCCGATCTGGGCCAAGCAGAACTGGCTGCTGCCGCTCGACGATCTCGGCGCCGACTATGACGCGGCCGACATCATCCCGGCGATCGCCCGCGGCCTGACCGTCGACGGCAAGCTCTATGCCGCGCCGTTCTACGGCGAAAGCTCCTTCGTCATGTATCGCAAGGACCTGATGGAGAAGGCCGGGCTCACCATGCCCGATGCGCCGACCTGGGAGTTCATCGGAGACGCGGCGCGCAAGATGACCGACCGCGCCGCCGACATCAGCGGCGTCTGCCTGCGCGGCAAGGCCGGCTGGGGCGAGAACACGGCGTTCCTGACCGCCATGTCGAACTCCTTCGGCGCCCGCTGGTTCGACGAAAACTGGAAGCCCCAATTCGACCAGCCGGAATGGAAGGCGACACTTGATTTCTATACCAAGCTGATGGCCGACGCCGGACCGGCCGGCGCGTCCTCCAACGGCTTCAACGAAAACCTGGCGCTGTTCCAGCAGGGCAAGTGCGGCATGTGGATCGACGCGACCGTGGCGGCGTCCTTCGTCTCCGACCCCAAGACCTCGACGGTCGCCGACAAGGTCGGCTATGCGCTGGCGCCCGACACCGGCATGGGCAAGCGCGGCAACTGGCTGTGGGCATGGTCGCTGGCTATTCCGGCCGGCACGCAGAAAGCGGAAGCGGCGAAGAAATTCGTCTCATGGGCGACCAGCAAGGACTATCTGGCCCTGGTGGCCGAGACAGATGGCTGGGCCAACGTTCCGCCCGGAACGCGCACCTCGCTCTATGAGAACCCGAAGTACCAGGAGGCGGCGCCCTTCGCCAAGATGACGCTCGACTCCATCAACGCGGCCGACCCGAGCAGCCCGACGGTCAAGCCGGTTCCCTATACCGGCGTGCAGTTCGTCGCCATCCCCGAGTTCCAGGGTCTGGGCACCACGGTCGGTCAGCTTTTCTCGGCGGCGCTCGCCGGACAGATGTCGGTCGACGACGCCCTGAAGCAGGCCCAGGACGCCGCGACGGCCACGATGACCGAAGGCGGCTACCTCAACTAGGCATCCTCCCGGTGCCTTGGTCGTCCGGCCCCGGGCCGGGCGACCACCCTTTCACCGATCGGCGCGTGGACTATCCCGTCAGGAGGTCCCGACAGGGTGAGCGCCGCATGCGACGGCATAGCCCGAGCAACAAAGCACATTATCGTCCGGCGACGCGGTACTGGTCTTCGCAGCCGGATCGGGGAGGGATCGACATGGCTACGCGACAGACCCAGACATTGGCCCGGTTCATGATGGCGCCGTCGGTCATCATGCTGCTGATCTGGATGATCATCCCGCTCGGCATCACCCTGTGGTTCTCGTTTCAGCAGTATAATCCGCTCAATCCGATCCGCGACGGCTTTGTCGGCTTCGACAACTACGCCCTGTTCTACGCCAACCCGGCCTTCCTGCAGTCGATCCTCAACACGCTGATCCTGGTCGGCAGCGTGCTGGCGATCACCGTGATCGGCGGCATCGTGCTGGCGCTGCTTCTCGACCAGCCGATGTGGGGCCAGGGCATCGTGCGCATCCTGGTGATCTCGCCGTTCTTTGTCATGCCGCCGGTGGCGGCGCTGGTGTGGAAGAACATGATCATGCATCCGGGCTACGGCGTATTCGCCGACATATCGCGCTTCTTCGGCATGCAGCCGGTCGACTGGTTCGCGCAGTATCCGCTGTTTTCGATCATCCTGATCGTCGCCTGGCAATGGCTGCCTTTCGCCACGCTTATCCTGCTGACATCGCTGCAATCGCTTGACGGAGAACAGAAGGAAGCCGCCGAGATGGACGGCGCCGGCTTCTTCAGCCGCTTCATCTATCTGACGCTGCCGCATCTTTCGCGCGGCATCACGGTGGTCATCCTGATCCAGACCATCTTCCTGCTGGCCGTCTACGCGGAGATCCTGGTGACCACCAATGGCGGGCCGGGCTACGCCTCCACCAACCTGCCCTTCCTGGTCTACCAGAAGGCCTCGCTGGAATTCAAAATCGGCCAGGCATCGGCCGGCGGCATCATCGCAGTCATCCTCGCCAATATCGTCGCCATCTTCCTGATGCGCGCCGTCGGCAAGAACCTCGACAAGTAGGACGGAGGAGAAATCATGGCACGCGCAGTCACCAACCAGCACAAGACCATCGTCACCGTCGTTGCCTGGATCGTCGCATTCCTGATCTTCTTTCCGATCCTCTACACGATCATCACCTCGTTCAAGTCGGAGACGGAGGCGATAGCCGGCTTCAACATGATCCCGTCGGGGACGATCGAGAGCTATGCCGAGGTGCAGAGCCAGTACAATTACCTGAAACCATTCATGAATTCCGTGATCCTGTCGCTCGGCTCGACTTTGCTGGCCTTGCTGATTGCGGTTCCCGCGGCCTGGTCGATGGCGTTCTCGCCGACGCGCCGGACCAAGGACATCCTGATGTGGATGCTGTCGACCAAGATGATGCCGGCGGTGGCGGTGCTGTTTCCGATGTACCTGATCTTTCGCGATCTCGGCCTTCTGGATTCGCGCCTTGGACTGACCGTCATGCTGACCATGATCAACCTGCCGATCGTGGTGTGGATGCTCTACACCTATTTTCGCGAGATTCCCGGTGAGATCCTTGAGGCGGCGCGCATGGACGGCGCCTCCTTGTGGAACGAGATCCTGCATGTGCTGACGCCGATGGCGGTGCCGGGCATCGCCTCAACCATGCTGCTCAACATCATTCTGGCCTGGAACGAAGCGTTCTGGACAATCCGCCTGACCGCGACCGACGCGGCGCCGCTTACCGCCTTCATCAGCTCCTTCTCGAGCCCCCAGGGCCTTTTCTGGGCCAAGCTCTCGGCCGCCTCGACGCTCGCCATCGCACCGATCCTGATCATGGGCTGGTTCAGCCAGAAGCAACTGGTGCGGGGCCTGACCTTCGGCGCAGTGAAGTGACGTCGCGCCAAGACCTTCGACACCGGCAATAATCCCTGGGGAGGAAATCATGGGAAACATCACGCTCAACAAAGTGTCGAAATCCTTCGGGGCGACGGTGATCATTCCGGGCATCGACCTGACCATCGAGGATGGCGAATTTGTCGTCTTTGTCGGGCCGTCGGGCTGCGGCAAGTCCACGCTGCTGCGTCTGATCGCCGGGCTGGAAGACACCAGCAGCGGCACGATCTCGATCGACGGGCGCGACGTGACCGGCGAAGCGCCGGCCAAGCGCAAGCTCGCCATGGTGTTCCAGTCCTATGCGCTCTATCCGCACATGACGGTCAAGGACAACATGGGCTTCGGGCTGAAGATGAACGGCCATCCGAAGACCGAAATCGCGGCCAAGGTGGCCGAG
>JBKJRE010000296.1:0-7539 GCA_046594775.1 Rhizobiaceae bacterium
CGCCGCGGCCATATCCCATGGCCGACAGGCCGATGGTTGACTTGCCGGCACCGGATTCGCCGATCAGGCCGAGAACCTTCCCACGCTTCAGCGTCAGCGACACGTCGTGCACCAGCACGATGTTTTTCGGCGCCTCACCGGGGGGATAGACGGTTGCCTCGATGCGGAGCTTGCGGATATCGAGCAGCAGCTCAGGCTTCGGTGCTTTCTCGGCCATCATCCGCGCCCTCCCTTCAGGCTGGTGGTGCGGTTCAGGATCCAGTCGGCAACCAGGTTGACCGAGATGGCGAGGGCGGCGATGGCGGCTGCGGGAATGAGGGCGGCCGGGATGCCGAACACGATGCCGTCCTTGTTTTCCTTGACCATGCCGCCCCAGTCGGCGTCCGGCGGTTGAACGCCAAGCCCGAGGAACGACAGGGCCGACAGGAACAGCACAGCGTAGATGAAGCGCAGCCCAAGTTCGGAGATCAAAGGCGACAAGGCATTGGGCAGTATCTCGCGGAAAATGATCCAGATCGTGCCTTCGCCACGAAGCTTGGCCGCCTCGACGAAGTCCATGACATTGATGTCGACCGCTACGGCGCGAGACAGGCGATAGACTCTCGTCGAATCGAGCAGGCCCATGACCATGATGAGCGTGACCAAGGTCGACGGGAGGACCGAAAGGACTACGAGGCCGAAGATCAGCGTCGGGATCGCCATCAGGAGATCGACGAAGCGCGACATCAGCGTGTCGAACCAGCCGCCGAGAACGGCCGCCGTGAAGCCGAGGATGGCGCCCAGCGAGAAGGACAGCGCCGTCGCCACAACGGCGATGAAAATGGTGATGCGCGCACCGTAGATCATGCGCGACAGCAGATCTCGGCCGAGATTGTCGGTGCCGAGCAAATAGTTCGCCGATGCGGGCTCCCATACATCGCCGACGATCTGGCCATTGCCATAAGGGGCAATGAACGGCGCGAAGATCGCGGCCAGGAGGAACAACGCGGTCAGAACAAGTCCGACCAGCGCCGGTATGGGTATGCGTCTGATATCCAGCATGCCGCGCCCTTATTTCGGATGCCTGAGGCGCGGATTGGCGACGATCGCCCCGATATCCGCAACAATGTTGAGCGTGATGTAGACCGCGGCGAAAATCAGGCCGACCACCTGCACGACCGGCACGTCGCGCTTGGCGACATGGTCGACCAGGTATTGGCCCATACCGGGATAGACAAAGATCACCTCGACCACGACGACGCCGACGATCAGGAAGGCGAGGTTGAGCATGACGACATTGATGATCGGCGCGATGGCGTTAGGGAAGGCGTGCTTGCGGATGACGTCGATGGCCGACAGCCCCTTCAGTTCGGCGGTCTCGATATAGGCCGACTGCATGACGTTGAGAATGGCGGCGCGCGTCATGCGCATCATGTGGGCGAGCACGACCAGCGTCAGCACGGCGGCTGGCAGGGCGATGGCCTGCATGCGGGCGAGAAACGGCATGCCGTCATAAACGGTCGAGATGCCGGGAAAGATCTGCCATTTGACGGCAAAGAAGTAGACCAGGAGATAGCCGATGAAAAACTCCGGAAAGGAGGTCGACGCCAGCGCGAGGCCCGAAATCAGCTTGTCGATCCAGCCATTGCGGTAACGGACGGCGAGGAGGCCGAGGCCGACCGCAAGGGGAATGGAAACCGCCGCGGCCCAGAAGGCGAGGAACAAGGTGTTCCACAGCCGGCCGCTGATGGAGGTAGCGATATCCTGTCCGCTGGACAGCGCCGTGCCGAGGTCGCCCGTGAGTATACCGCCGAGCCAATTGAAATAGCGGATATAGGCCGGGTCATTGAGGCCGAGTTCGGCGCGCAAATTGGCGAGTGATTCAGGCGTAGCCGACTGGCCGAGGATAGACTGGGCAACGTCGCCGGGCAGGATTTGCGTGCCGGCGAAGATCAGGACCGATACGGCCAGCAGAAGAACGACGCCCAACGCGATGCGCTGGGCAACCAATTTCAGGATAGGTGATGACATGTGGGTTGGCCCTGGTCAGGCCATGAGCCAGCGCTTGAACCACATGTTCGGAACGACGCGGCGGCTCAGGAAGTCGGGTTCGTTTGACATGGGAGGTTCCTCACTCGGTGGTTTCGACCTTTGGTCGTTCTTGTTTTTGTGCCGGTCTGAATATTGATTGGATGGAGCGACATCCGCAAGGCGAATTGCGACATGCCTTGGCGTAAATCAAATCCCGCCATGGCCCAATGGAAGTTGAGGTCAGATGAAACCGCGGGGAATGGTTTCCTTGAAGTTGCGCTCGAAGACGAGGCTGGGTCCTTCGTGGGCAAGAATGCGACCGCGCAGATAAAAACTTGTCGCATCCGATGTCATCTCGGTCAAGGTCTCGGTCGAAACCGACCATTCGTCACGCGACAGGGTCTGGGTCCATCGTGTCCAGCCGTGCGCCGAGAGCGGCTCGCGAGGATCTATGGTCCAGCTTTCCTCGGCGGTGCCGCCGGAGACAAGGCCGTGGTCGAGATCGCGCACTTCGCCAAAGTCGTCGACTATTTCGAGCCGGACCCGGCCGTCCTCAGTGCGGCTCACCGTACGCCGGTTCGATGACGGCCGCAGCGTCTCGACTTTCCAGGGTGCAGCGGCCTCGGGTTCGGAGAAGGTGCATTCGTCACCAGAGCCAGACAGCCGCAACGGCAGGTCGATGGCGCCGGCCTCGAGTGTCAGCGTGACGGGTTGCGGCGACGGCCAGACCAGCGGCCAGCAGGTCGACGAGAGGGCGACGCGCAGCCTGTTGCCCGGTTTGATGGAGTAGGCGATGTCGTCGAGTTGCAGCGCCACCTGCATCGTTTCCCCGGGTATCACGTGGCGCGGCAATTCATGGCTTTCACGGTGGCACAAATTGAGCACGCCATAGGTGATGCGCGTCGAAGCGCCGTCCGGATCCACGTCGCAGAGCCGCACGGCGACCATCGCGCTTGGCCGGTCGGCCGAAAGCGACAGCCGGATAACGGGCGCACCGACAATGTCGAACGGGGCGTGAAGCGGTTCGCTGTCAAAGCAGGCTGATTTTTCATCGTCGATACGCTGGTCGCCCGGCAGTTCGGGGCCGAGCCAGATGGCGCAGTATTCGCCGCCGGCCATGCCACAGTCCTGCGGCGAGGCAATCGTGACCGGCGACAGCGGCGGTGTATCGGTTGCGAGGAGGCCGCCGGCGCCCAGATGGAGGCAAACCGGGATACGGTCCGGGACAGGCCACTCCGGTTCGACGATCCAGCGGCCGGGCCGCTCCTCGTACCAGTCGCGGGGCGGTTCGGAGTCCATGACGTAGAGCCGCATGGCCGGATCGCTTTCGACCCCGGTCTCCATGTCCTTGAGCCAGCGGTCCCACCAGCGCAGCGCCTCCTTCAGGAAACCGATCGCCGGCTTCGGCACGGCGAAATGCGGGTATTTGTGGATCCATGGGCCGATCATGCCCTTCACCGGCGCATCGATCCCCTGAACAAGACGGCAGACAGCGTTCTTGTAGCCGTCGCCCCAGCCGCCGACGGCCAGCGTCGCAGCCTGGATATCGGCAAAGTTCTCGCAAACGGAGCCACGTTTCCAGTAGGCGTCGCGGGTCTGATGGCTCAGCCAGAGTGCAGGCAGGAAGGGCTCATGTTCCAGCCGGTCCAGCCACATGTCACGCCAGTTGTCACCGACGATTGCCGGATCCGGCGGGCGCGACGAATAGGACAGCATGGTGGCGCCCCAGCCCATGTTCTCGTTGAGCAGCAGGCCGCCCTTGTAGTGAATGTCGTCGGCGTAGCGATCATCGGTCGAGCACAGCGTGATGATCGCCTTCAGCGCTTGCGGCTGCATTGCCGCGACCTGCAGGGCATTGAAGCCGCCCCATGAAATCCCCATCATGCCGACGTTGCCATTGCACCAGGGCTGTGCCGCGGCCCACGCGATGACGGCGCAGGCATCCTGCAATTCCTGATCGCTGTACTCGTCCTCCATGAGGCCTTCGGAATCGCCATTGCCGCGCATGTCCACGCGCAGGCAGGCATAGCCGTGACCGGCGAAATAGGGATGGGTAAGGCAGTCGCGGGCGGTGGTGCCATCGCGCTTACGATACGGCAGGTGTTCCAGAATGGTCGGCACGGGGTTCTGGTCGGCGTCGTCGGGCATCCAGACCCGCGCCGACAGCCGGCAGCCGTCCGGCATGCGGATGCCCATGTCCGGAAACTCGATCGTCCGGCGGGGGAATTTGGTGACGGTTTTCATGTGGGCCTCTTTGCGGGCACATGAGGCACGGTGGACGGGAAAAATTCAAGACCAGCGGAGTCCGTTGGCCTCAGTTCAGCGGAATGTCGTTTTCAGACTTGCTGTCCTGATAAACCCCCGAGAGTTCGTCATAGCGCTTCGCGATGGCGTCGATGCGGGTTTCCAGCCTGGTTCGATCAGGCTCCGGCAGGTCACGCACCAGCCTGCGGATGCCGAAACTCTTCCAGTAGGCGTTTTCGGCCCTATAGCCGCCGGGCTCCAGCGCGAAGACCTCTTTCAGGATTTTCAGATCGTGCGGAATGGCGAAGCTATCGCGCGAATCCTCGTGTGAAAAGAGATAGTAGAAATTGTCGAAGCCGGTCCAGGTGATGGCCGAAAGGCAGAGCGAGCAGGGTTCGTGGGTGGCGATGAAGATGCAGTCGCGCGTCGGCGGCCGGTCGGCTTTCGGCATTTCGTAGAAGCGCTTCAGGCAATGGATCTCGCCATGCCAGAGCGGATTTTCGGTTTCGTTGTTGGTTTCGGCAACAACCAGCGAGCGATCGTCCTTGCGCAGGATCGCCGCGCCGAACAGCTTGTTTCCCTGAGCGACGCCTTCAGCGGTCTTCGGTACGATGTCGTGTTCGATGACGTCGAGCAGGCGGCCGATCAACGAGGTTTCGGCCATTGGCCCGGTTCCTATGACAGGTTGATTTCGTATGGCTGGTCGAAGAAATGTTCCTCGAGGTTCGTTCCCTCGCCGCCGCGGTCGACCACGAGGAAATCCTGAGGTTGGCCAACTGGCGTCAGTACGCCATGCCATGTATTGCGCGGATAGTTGATACCCTGGCCGGGACGCGTCAGGAACGCGTGAGGCGTGCCGGGGCCCTCATCGCCGTCGTGACAGACGATGACGACAAACGGGCGCGGCGACAGGGGTACGAAAGCCTGGCTGCCGAAAGGATGCCGCTCGACCATGGTGAGTTTGAGGGGAAATTCATAGGGCGTGGCCTTGCAGATGCTGATGAGGACCTGAGCGCCGGGACCGGACGCGTCGGCGCGCGCCAGCGCGTGATAGCGCTCCGTCTTGCCGCCATTGATCGGATAGTGGAGGTCGCCGCCCGTGTCGATCACGTCGCCGAATGCCGCGAAGCTGTCGCGGGTCAGGGCTGTGGCTTTGATGATGCGTGTCATGGATGCGTTTTCACCGGCCAGGCCGAGGTGCGGGAGATGAAAGCTTCGTGTGCCGGTTGACGTCCTTGTAAAGCAGATAGCGGAATTTTCCGGGTCCCCCGGCGTAGCAGGCCTGCGGGCAGAAGGCCCGCAACCAGATGTAGTCGCCGGCCTCTACCTCGACCCAGTCCTGGTTGAGGCGATAGACCGCCTTGCCTTCCAGAACGTAGAGCCCGTGTTCCATGACATGCGTCTCGGCAAAAGGGATCGTGCCGCCGGGTTCGAAGGTGACGATGTTGACATGCATGTCGTGGCCGAGGTCGTCGGGATCGACGAAGCGCGTGGTCGCCCACCTGCCGGCGGTGCCAGGCATCGAAAGGGGAATGATGTCCTGGTCGTTGCGAAACACCGGGTGGGGAACGTCGATGCCATCGACACGGTCGTATATCTTCCGGATCCAGTGGAAGCGGGCGGGCACCGCTCCCTCGTTTCGGAGCGTCCAGCCGCATGATGGCGGCAGGTAGGCATAACCGCCCGGTTGAAGCCTGTGCGGCTGGCCATCAAGGGTGACAGTCGCCTCGCCCTCCATGACGAACAAAACGGCCTGCGCGCCGGCATCCGGCTCGGGCTGGGCGCTGCCCCCGCCCGGCGCGACTTCCATGATGTACTGGGAGAAGCTCTCTGCGAAGCCGGAAAGCGGACGCGAGAGAATCCAGGCGCGTGTCGCGTCCCAGAACGGCAGCGCACTGGTGACGATGTCTCCCATCACCCCCCTGGGGATGACGACATAGGCTTCGGTAAAGACGGCGCGGCCTGTCAGAAGCTGCGTCTGGGGCGGATGACCGCCTTGCGGTGCGGAGTATTGAGGGCCGGTCATGAATTTCCCCGAGGGTCCTGATCCTAGCAAGTCAACATGTCTTGGAGCCTAAGCAGGGCGATGCGTTCGACCTGCCTGCAGGCTGTGTCAAACTCGGTCGGGCGATCGTTGCCGATACGCCCCTCGAACGCTGCCAAAATTTCGTCCCTGGTCATTCCCTTCACGGCAATGATGAAAGGGAAACCGAATTTTTCGACATAGGCGGCATTCAAATCGGTGAAGCGTTGGCGCTCGTCCTCGGTCAACGCGTCCAAACCTGCCGACATCTGTTCATGCGTCGATTCCGGCGTCAGACGTCTCGCCGCCGCGAGTTTTCCAGCGAGATCGGGATGCGCGTTCAGCACGCCCAGCCGTTCGCTTTCGCCGGCGGCCCGGAATATCCGCGCCAGCGCATTGTGCAGCCCGCCCGCCGTGTCGTGCGCTGCTCCAAGTTCCAGTTCGTAGGCCCGTTCGGCGATCCAGGGCGAATGCTCGAACACGCCGCCAAAAGCGTTGACGAAATCGGGCTTGCTCATGCGCGAGGGCCGCAGTACCGGCTGCTTGTAGGGGTGATGCTGCCGCCAGTGGCGCGCAATGTCGATGCGTCGGGCAAGCCAGACCTTTTCATGGTTCTTCACATAGTCGATGAAGCGCCTGAGCGCTGCGGCCCGTCCGGGTCTCCCGACCAGCCGGCAATGCAGCCCGATATTCATCATGCGTGGCCGTCCGGCCCGTCCCTCGGCATAAAGCGTGTCGAAACTGTCCTTCAGATAGGCGAAGAACTGGTCGCCGGAATTGAAGCCCTGCGGCGTGGCGAAGCGCATGTCGTTGGCGTCGAGCGTGTAGGGAATGATCAATTGCGGCGGCATCTCGTTGCCGTGGGCGTCATGGTCGAGCCAGTAGGGCAGTTCGTCGTCATAGGTGTCGGAGACATAGTCGAAGCCGCCTTCCTCGGCGGCCAGCCGGACGGTGTTGATAGAGGTGCGACCGGTGTACCAGCCGGTCGGGCGCGCGCCGGTAACCTCGCGATGAAGCTCGATGGCCTCATCCATGTCGCGCCGCTCGTCGTCGGCCGTGTAGTCGCGATAGTCGATCCATTTCAGGCCATGGGAGGCGATTTCCCAGCCCGCATCCTGCATCGCTGCCGTCTGTTCGGGGGAACGGGCAAGCGCCGTCGCGACGCCATAGACGGTAACCGGGACGCCAGCCTCGGTAAACATGCGATGCAGGCGCCAGAATCCGGCGCGGGCCCCGTATTCGTAGATCGATTCCATGTTCCA
>JBKJRE010000514.1:0-3655 GCA_046594775.1 Rhizobiaceae bacterium
AGAAGCACCATGCGTGCCACGGCCGGTCAAGCTTCGCCTCACCGTCCCCATTCGGGGCGGACTGGGGGCGTGATTCAATGAGCGAGCCCGACCACATCATCGTCGGCAGCGGCATCAACGCGCTGGTCTGCGCGGCGATGCTTGCCGGCAAGGGCCGGAAGGTGCTGGTTCTGGAGCGCAACGACCGCATCGGCGGCTGCATCCGCACCGACGAGATCACCGCGCCCGGCTTCGTTCATGACGTGATGGCGACGACCTTTGTGCTGTTCATCACCTCGCCTGCCTATGCGGCGCTGGCGGGCGACCTCGGCCGCCTTGGCCTCGAATTCTGCAATACCGACACGCCGACCGGCGTGCTTCGTCCGGACGGAACACACCTCGTCCAGCGCATGGACCGCGCGGCCAACATCGCGGCTTTCGATCGTGCTTCCGCCGGCGACGGAGATGCCTATGCCGCCGACGTCGGCGGCGTCGAGCGCGAGGCAGGGCTGCTGTTCGGCCTGCTCGGCGGCGGGCTGTGGAGCTACAGGACGCTGAAGCTGCTTGCCGGCGAGGCCTGGCGCCGCGGCCCGCGCGGGCTCGCGGCATTCTTCGGGGAGGCTTTGTTGCCGGCGCGCGGCTGGCTTGAGACCTCATACAAATCCGGCCTGTCGCGGGCGCTTTGGGCGCCCTGGTCGCTGCATGCCGGCATCGGTCCTGAAGACGCATTCTCCGGCCAGATCGCCAAGGTCATCGCCTTCGCGCTGGAAGCCGCCGGCGCACCGATTGTAAAGGGCGGTGCCGGCAAGCTGCTCGACGCCTTCGAGGCGCTGATCCGCGAACGCGGCGGCGAGGTACGCACCGGCGCCGATGTCGCCGAAATCGTCGAGGCGGGCGGCCGCGCCTCCGGTGTGCGTCTCGCTTCGGGTGAAGTGATTTCGGCGAAGAAAGGCGTCATCTGCTCGGTCACCCCGACACAACTTTACGGCCGGCTGCTCGCAGGGAAAAGCCACCCGGATCAAGAGGCAGCGACCCGAAAATTTCGTTACGGCAAGGGCAACTTCCAGATCCATTACGCGCTCGACCGTCCGCCCGCCTGGCCGGATGCCGCGCTGGGCAAGGTCGCGCTGCTGCACCTGACGCCCGGTCTCGACGGCGTGTCGAAAGCCAGCAACGAGGCAGCCCGCGGCATGCTGCCCGAAACGCCGACCGTCTGCGTCGGCCAGCCGCATGCGCTCGATCCGTCACGCTGTCCGGCAGGCAAGGCGATCCTCTGGCTGCAGCTTCCCGAAGCGCCGCGCGACATCAAGGGCGACGCGGCCGGCAAGCTGGACATACCGGCTGACGGGAAATGGACCGAGGAACTGCGAGAGGCCTATGCCGACCGCGCCGAGGCGATCCTCGCCACCCACATTGGCGGCTTCTCCGAGACCGTGCTCGGACGACGCGCCTATTCGCCTGCCGATCTCGAGGCGATGAACATCAACCTCGTCGGTGGCGATCCCTATGGCGGGTCCTCGACCATAGACCAGTCGTTCCTGTGGCGGCCTTTCAAGGCAAGCGTGAACCACACGACCCCGGTCAAGGATCTCTACCATATCGGCGCCTCGACCCATCCCGGCGCCGGGCTTGGCGGCGGCTCGGGCTTTCTTCTGGGGCAGGCGCTGTGATGGACGAGCGGGTTTCCGAAAAGCGGCAGCGCGTCTCTACCCTCGGTCAGATCGGCCTGCAGCAATTCGCCCCCTATCTGATGAACCGCATCATGGGTCGCTACAACGCGACGCTCCGTGAGGATTTCCGCCGCCAGAACAGGACCATCCCGCAGGTCCGCACGCTCGCCGTGCTTTCAGTCGGGGAGGGCGTCACGGTCGGCGACCTCGCCGTCTTCACGGTCATCGAGCAGTCCACCCTGTCACGCACCCTGGACACCCTGGAAGCCCAGGGACTGGTTCGCCGCGAGACGGGCGAGACGGACACGCGGGTGCGCAAGGTATTCCTGACCGACGACGGGCGCGCCGAGTTCAACCGCGCCTGGCCGGCCATGCACGAGGCCTTTGAGACGATGTTCGACGGCATCGACGACGCCGAATACGTGGCACTGATTGGCACGCTGCAGCGGATGCTCGCCAACATCCGCAAGCACGATATCTGAGTACAGACCTGTTGCACGCGCCGCCCAGGTCAGGCGGCAACGGAATGGAGCCGTCATGGCTGAACGATCATTTGCCAGGGAAGTCGAAAAGCTGCGCCTCGGAGAGGGCGAGGAGTTTGCGGGCGAGGGCATCCTTGCCATCACCAAGGCTCTTTTGCAGTGCGGCGTCGGATACGTCGGCGGCTATCAGGGCGCGCCGATCAGCCATCTGATGGATGTTCTGGCCGATGCGCAGGACATTCTTGGTGAACTCGGCGTGCATTTCGAGGCCAGCGCTTCGGAAGCCACCGCCACCGCCATGCTCGCAGCTTCCGTGCACTACCCGATCCGCGGGGCTGCCACCTTCAAGTCCACCGTCGGCACCAACGTGGCTTCCGATGCGCTGGCCAACCTTGCCTCGGGCGGCGTCACCGGCGGTGCGCTGATCATCGTGGGCGAGGACTATGGCGAAGGCTCCTCCATCATGCAGGAGCGCAGCCACGCATTTGCTATGAAGAGCCAGGTCTGGCTGCTTGACCCGCGCCCCAACCTGCCGTCCATCGTCAAGGCGGTGGAGGACGGCTTCGAGCTTTCGGAAATCTCCAACACGCCGGTCATGCTGCAGGTCCGCATCCGCTGCTGCCACGTCCACGGTCATTTCACCGCCAAGGACAACAAGCGGCCAACCATGTCGGTCGCCGATGCCCTCGATTCGCCGCGCCGCGACACCGGCCGCATCGTCCTGCCACCCGCCTCCTTCCTGCACGAGAAGGAGAAGGTCGAGAAGCGCTGGCCGGCGGCGGTTGATTTCATCCGCTCCAACAGGATCAACGAGTTCTTCGGCCCCAAAGAGGGGGCTGTCGGCATCGTCATGCAGGGCGGTATGTACAACGCCGTTATCCGGGCGCTGCAGCGCATGGGCCTGGCCGATACCTATGGCGAGACCGACGTGCCGCTTTACGTGCTCAACGCCGTCTATCCGCTCGTCGACGACGAATTCCTGGAATTCTGCGAAGGCAAGGAGGCTGTTCTCGTGGTCGAGGAGGGCCAGCCCAACTATATCGAGCAGGCCTTCGCCTCGATGCTGCACAAGGCCGACCGCGGCGCCCGCCTCGTCGGCAAGGAATATTTGCCGGTCGCCGGAGAATACACCGGTCAGGTGATGCTGGACGGCATCGGCGATTTCCTTCGCGACCGCGCGCCGCAACTGCTGTCCGCCGAAGTGCGCGCGCCCAACAAGACCGGCATGGGCGATGTCATTCCCGACCTGTCGCGCGACGTTCCCGGCCGCCCGCCCGGTTTTTGCACCGGCTGCCCGGAACGACCTATTTTTGCCGCTACCAAACTGGTCGAACAGGAACTCGGCAAGCACCACATCGCCTCCGACATCGGCTGCCACCTGTTCTCGATCATGCCGCCGTTTGAACTCGGCGCCACCACCATGGGCTACGGCCTAGGCCCGGCCTCGGCCTCAGCCCATGGTGGTGGCGCCGAGTTCAAACGGCGGCATGATCGAGAACAGGTGGCAGCCGATGTCGGAGGCGA
>JBKJRE010000533.1:0-4283 GCA_046594775.1 Rhizobiaceae bacterium
CGCATAATCAACCCGCCAAGGGAGACGTCATACCCGGGCAAGTTCAAAGTGCATAGCATTCGGTGACCGGCGGGTGCTCGACCTTCATGGCCGATACGACCAAGCCACCATCCTCCAGGATGTCTCCTTCCCCGAAGTCGCGGATGGAGACGAGGTTGCGCAAGTCGGGACGGCCTTCGTCGGCGATCCGGATTTCGATATCGAAATCCATGGATTGCAGGAAGTTCCGCCAGTATCGATTCAAGCCGACAGGACCGTGCACTTCGACCGACCTTGCCAGTCCTGCCGTCCACGCCGTGTGCAGCAAAGGCCCGAGTTCCAGGACGTGGTCGGAATGCAGATGCGTGATGAAAACGAGATCGAGCGTCTTCAGATCGACCCCGCAGTCGGTCAGTCCACGCGTCACGCCCAGACCGCAATCGACCACGATCCGGCGCCCACCGATTTCCAGCAGCGCCGATGACGGCCACGGCCCCCCCGGTCGAAGCGCCGGGCCGCCCTTTGATCCGAGGATGACCAACCTCTCGTCCATCCTTGGCGAGTTTGTCTCGGGATCATGTCCCGTCATAGCCTGATCGGGTCCAGCAGGAGAACTCACCAGTCCATCACCACCTTGCCGGAATTGCCGCTCTTCATGGCCTCGAAGCCGCCGATATAATCGTCGACGCTTATACGGTGGGTTATCAGTCCCGACACGTCGAGAGGGCCCTGCACAAGCGCGATCATCTTGTACCAGGTCTCGAACATTTCGCGGCCATAGATGCCCTTTAGATGCAGCATCTTGAAGATCACCTTGTTCCAGTCGATCTCGAAACCGGTCGGCGCAATGCCCAGAATCGCGATCTTGCCGCCATTGTTCATGGCATCGATCATATCCCGGAAGGCAGGTGCGGCCCCCGACATTTCCAGTCCGACGTCAAATCCTTCGGTCATGCCGATCTCGCGCATCACTTCGGAAAGCTTCTGCTTCGACGCATCCACGACATGCTGCACGCCAAGTTTCTCGGCCAAGGCAAGACGGACCGGGTTGATGTCGGTGATCACCACTTTGCGGGCACCCACGCACTGCGCCACCAGGGCGCCCATGATGCCGATCGGGCCGCCACCGGTCACCAGAACATCCTCGCCAACGAGATCGAAGGAAAGGGCCGTATGGACGGCATTGCCCAACGGGTCGAAGATCGCGGCAATCTCATCGGGAATGTCGTCGGGTATAGGCACAACGTTGTGCTGCGGCAGGGCAAGATATTCGCCGAAGGCGCCGGGCCGGTTGACGCCGACGCCGAGCGTGTTGCGGCAGAGGTGTCCCCTGCCCGCGCGGCAATTGCGGCAGTGCCCACAGACGATATGTCCCTCGCCGGAAACCCGCTGGCCGACCTTGTATTCAGTCACGGCTGCGCCGAAATCGGCGACTGTGCCGACAAACTCATGACCCGTGACCATCGGCACCGGCACGGTCTTCTGCGCCCATTGGTCCCAGTTGTAGATATGGACATCGGTGCCGCAGATGGCGGTCTTGCGCACCTTGATCAGCACATCGTTGGGACCGATCTCGGGAACCGGCACCTGCTCCATCCAGATACCCGGCTCGGCTTTCGCCTTTACCAGGGCCCGCATCATGTTCGACATGCTCTGGTCCTTCGAATCCACTGATTCAGAATCAAATTTCGTGCTGGTGTCTCAGGAAATTACACCGAGTTCTCGACCCGTCGTGGCAAAAGCCTCGATGGCCCGGTCTACGTCCCCGGATGAATGCGCCGCCGACATCTGTGTGCGTATTCTCGCCTGACCCTTGGGGACTACGGGAAATGCGAATCCGATGACATAGATGCCCTTTTCCAGCATCTTCTGCGCCATGGCCTGCGCCAAGGTGGCGTCGCCAAGCATCACCGGAATAATCGGATGATCGGCGCCGGCCAGCGCATACCCCAGCCGGCTCATGCCGGATCGAAACCGCGCGGCATTCGCGGACAGCTTTTCACGCAACGCGCCACCATTCTCGACCATGTCCAGAACCTTCAGCGATGCACCTGCAATAGCTGGCATCAGCGTATTGGAGAAAAGATACGGGCGCGAACGCTGACGCAACCAGTCGACAATCTCCCGCTTGCCGCTTGTATAACCGCCCGACGCGCCGCCCAGCGCCTTGCCCAGCGTACCCGTCATGATATCGACCCTGCCCTCGACGCCGCAATGCTCGGCCGACCCTCGCCCGTTCCGGCCGACGAAACCGACAGCATGGCTGTCGTCGACCATGACCATCGCGTCATATTTTTCGGCGAGATCGCAGACACCTTGCAGGTTGGCGATGATACCATCCATCGAGAACACGCCGTCGGTAGCGATCATCCTGAACCGTGCGTCGCTTGCCTCCCTGAGCCGCGCCTCCAGATCGGCCATGTCGTTGTTGGCGTAGCGCAAGCGCCTCGCCTTCGAGAGCCTGACGCCATCGATGATCGACGCGTGGTTCAGCGCGTCGGAAATTATGGCGTCCTCTTCGCCAAGCAGTGTCTCGAACAGGCCGCCATTGGCGTCGAAACAGGAACCATAGAGGATCGTATCCTCCATCCCGAGAAACGCCGACAGCCGAGCCTCCAGCTGCTTGTGCTCTTCCTGTGTGCCGCAAATGAAGCGCACGGAAGCCATGCCGTAGCCATAGCGGTCGAGGGCGTCCTTTGCCGCGTCGCGGAGATCGATATTGTCTGCAAGCCCCAGATAATTGTTGGCGCAAAAATTCAGCAGCTTTTGTCCGGAAACCTCGATTTCGGCTGATTGGGGCGAGGTGATCACGCGCTCCGACTTGTAGAGGCCGGCAGACTTCAGGCCGTCAAGCTCGGTTGAAAGGTGTGAGAGAAACGCATTGTTCATCGGCAGGACGCCCCGGATTTCAGACCTGCCGACTGTCGCGCGACGCGTCATAAAAATCCATGACAAATGCGGCCTTGAGTCAGGCGCGAAGATGAGGCGGTCGGCTCACCTTCGCGCCTGCCCCCGCGGCGTCGTCAGGAGATCGGCGTCCCGACGATGTCAATGCCGTTGCGCGCATAGGATTGGGCAAGCTCCCGCGACATTGCGGGCTCTCTTTCGCTGTCGGACGGAAGGCTGGCGCTGTTGGCGGGCCGACCGTTCTCGCGGATCATTCGTTCGAGGTCGCCGCCAGAGGTGATCGTCAGGCACCTTGCGCCCTCGGCGGATTCCACCCAGAAGCTATGTGGGACCCCTTTGGGCGCCATCACCGTCTGGCCGGCACATGCAACCGTCTCGACGTCGCCGATCCGGATGCGCATTACGCCTTCCAGAATGTGGAATACCTCATCTTCGATACGATGAATGTGCAGGGGTGGAGACATGCCATAGGGCATGTAATGCTCGACCAGGCTGACGCGACCCTCGCCCGCATCCCACGAGACGCGGACGTTGACCAGCGCGCCGTTAAACCAGAACAGCTCACCAGCAGTCTCAAGCATCGCGTGCATAGTCATCTTCGGATCTCCTTCATGCGCTGCCACTGCAGCCATGCCCTGATCGAAGATTTAAGGACGCGTCGTAACCGTACGGAGCCTTCAGAGATCGGCGATTGTATCGTGCGGCTACATGTTCAGGGCCACGCCGGCATCATGGAGTCCGCAGGCGCGGATTCTGGCCGGCGGTCGCGAGACCCAGGCTGCGCATCGTGTTGCCCGGAGTCAGTGGGATTCTAGAAAAATGCCTGCAATCCAGTCTGGGCCCGGCCGAGGATCAGCGCGTGTACATCATGCGTGCCCTCATAGGTGTTCACCGTCTCCAGGTTCTGTGCGTGCCGCATGACATGGTAGCCGATCTGGATTCCGTTGCCGCCGTGCATGTCGCGCGCTTGCCGGGCAATATCGAGCGCCTTGCCGCAATTGTTGCGCTTGACCAACGAAATCATCTCTGGAGCGAACTTATGCTCGTCCATCAGTCGGCCGACGCGCAGCGACGCCTGTAGTCCGAGCGCGATTTCGGTCTGCATATCCGCCAGCTTTTTCTGGAACAACTGAGTGCCTGCCAGCGGCTTGCCGAACTGTTTCCTGTCGAGCCCGTATTGACGCGCCCGGTACCAGCAATCCTCCGCCGCCCCCATCGCTCCCCAGGAAATTCCGTAGCGGGCGCGGTTCAGGCAGCCGAAAGGACCTTTGAGCCCGGTAACATTCGGCAACAGGGCCTCCTCGCCTACTTCGACGCCTTCCATGACAATCTCGCCGGTAACCGAGGCGCGCAGCGAAAGCTTGCCGCCAATCTTGGGAGCGGAAAGGCCCTTCATC
>JBKJRE010000024.1:0-8221 GCA_046594775.1 Rhizobiaceae bacterium
AGACGACCGACCCGTCGCTGGCGCGCCTGCAGGCTTATCATGGATCAGTTGCCGCCTTCGCCCGCGTTCTTCATCCAGAACGAATCCATCTCATAGACCCCGAAATATCCATAGGGATCAAAGCTCGATATGCCCTCCACAGGCACATTCATGAGATTGTTGGACACCACCACCGGGACAAGCGTTGCTGTCACGATACCAATCGAAAAGACCTCTTCTGCATTGATATCAAGGATCGAATCCCAAGCTGCCCGCTTCTCGGTGTCGTCCTCGGCCTGCAGCCAGTCCTTATAGAGCTGGACCAGCTTTTCGGCAGGCGGATAATCGATCTTCTCGCCTGCGGAGCCCTGTGTGCTGACATATGTTCCCCACATCGGCCATTGCAGCTGGTAGGGATCGGTCGGGACGAATTCCTGCGGACTGAAATCGGCCGTTGGCGCACCATTGTCGACGCCTGCCCAGACCGACATCAGCGTCGAACCTGCCGCAATACGGCTGCGGAAGATGTCTCGCTGGCTGGTCCGCGTAAACACCTTGACGCCGAGATCTGCCCAGTTCGTCGTGACCAGTTCGAGGACGTCAGCCTCCAGAGAACTTTCGCCTGTGCTTTCGACGATCAGATCCATCGGCCTGCCGTCGGGCAGAATACGGGTGCCGGAGGGCGACCGCTTAAGGCCCATCTCGTCGAGAAGGGCATTGGCTGCCTGCGGGTCGAATTCCGCGTAGGCATCGCCGAGTTCGTCGCGAAACAGCGGACTTCCGGGAAGCACCGTACTGGCGCTCTCCTTGGCCAGGCCCGCAAACAGAACCTGGTTGACCTGTGTCCGGTCAATGCCGAGCGAAAGCGCCCGCCTGAACCGCACATCGCGAAACACGGCTCTCCAAACGGCATCGGTAGTGTTCAAATTGGGGAAAAGAGCGACAGCCGAGCCCCTGCCCACCGTCCACAGTCGCACCGTATAATTGTTGCGCTCTTCGCCTTCCTTCAGAAACGTGTAGTCGGTGAAGCTCAGATAGCGTTCCTGCAGATCGCTTTCTCCAGAGCCGGTCTTGGCCGCAATGATCGAGCCTTCGGCGATGTTTATCACCAGTCGGTCGACGTAGGGAAGCTGGACGCCGTTCTGGTCTACCCGATGATAGTAGGGATTGCGCTCGAATATGAAGCGGTTCGATGGAGGCGACGTCAGGGGCCGCCAAGGCTGGAGCGTGGGAAGGTCCGGATTTTCCGGCCGGTAGCTCCGCGCCATGCGAATCTGCAGCGATTGCCAGTCCCTCACCTCTTGCTTGGCCACTTCGGCGGCCAGCTTGTCTGCGTCGGCATATTTGGCGTGAAATTGCTTGAGGTAGGCCGAAGCACTGTAGATATCGAGGGGTCGGGCTCCGGCCAGGGCAGGCAGGAACAGCGGATTGGGAGAATCCCATGAATATCTGACGGTCAGTGGATCGATGACTTCGAATTTTGGAGGCTTGCCACCGACCAGGAACACCGCGTCCAGGCCGCCGCGTTCCATGTCCTTGTCGGTAAGAACGTCCTCCCACTGATAGCGAAAGTCTTCAGCGGTAAACGGTGATCCGTCGGACCATTTGTGACCGGGGCGCAAATGCAGGGTGAAAACCCGGTTCTTTTCGTTCTCGTAGCTCAGAAGAATATCAGGTTTCAATTCCAGTGAACTGTTGTATCCGACAAGGCGCGCATAGCCGTAGACGGTGATCATGCGCAGATCTTTCTGATCCGCCATGAGCATGCGAATGGATCCACCCTGCTTTCCCGGCGTGCGCTGCGTGGCTTCGTCGATCTGCATGATGCGAGGCTCTTGCGGCAGGCGCTCGGCGACGGGCGGCAATTTGCCGGACGCAACCAGTTCTGCCAGTATCGGCGCCTCTGCCGCGCCCGCGGAAGTAATGCAAGCCATCATCACGACGGCAAGGGCAGCAAAGATTTTCATGCGTGAAACTCCCTTAGATCAGCTGTTTGGCGAGCCAGCACATGGTGGCCGACGCCGAGTTCGATTGCGGCGAGATCGGTCATGTCGCCGCGAAATGCTTCAGGCCAATTCCGTGGATCCGAAGATCCCTTGAGCACCAGTTCATCAAGCACCAGCGGACGATCAATATCTGCAAATGGCACGGCCTTAAGCAAGGCCCGTGTGTAGGGATGTGCCGGTGCGTCGAAAATCGACTGGCACGGGCCGATTTCAACGATACGCCCGGCCGCCATGACCGCGACCCGCTCTGCCATGTATTTCACAACCGCAAGATTGTGGGCGATGAACAGATAGGTCAGTCCCATTTCCGCCTGTAGATCCTTGAGCAGATTGAGAACCTGTGCCTGCACCGATACGTCCAGCGCCGACACCGGCTCGTCGAGGATGAGCAGGTCGGGATTCATAGCCAGCGCCCGTGCAATGCCAATGCGCTGGCGTTGGCCGCCGGAAAAACTGTGGGGGTAGCGGTTCAGGGCATTCGCGCCCAGTTCCACCGAACCGAGCAGATCCTTGGCTCGCGCCATCTGTTCGGACCGATTGCCCTGCCCATGGATCTGCATGGGTTCGCGCAAAATGTCGCCAATTGTCATCCTCGGCGAAAGCGAACTCACAGGGTCCTGAAACACCATTTGCAGCCGAGGGCGAAACTCCTTCAATTCGCGTTCGCTCAAGCCGAGGACATCAACCTGTTCGTCGCCATCGTCAAAGATGATCGTTCCGGTATCGGGAGTGATGGCCCGGGTGAGTATCTTGCTGACGGTAGTCTTGCCGCTGCCGCTTTCACCCACCAAGCCGAGACATTCGCCTCGCCGTATAGTGAAAGATACATTATCGACGGCACGTATCACTTTTGCTTCGCCGCCGAAAATCGATGCTCGGCGGAGGTGATAGATCTTGCTCAGGCCGGAAACCGTCAGCAGTGGCCTTTCGTCGGGCTGGCTGCGCTTGACCTTGCCCTGTGTCATTTCGATCACGCCACGGTTTCCACCGCGCAGAGCGGCCAGGCGGTGATCGGGGGCCATGTCGAAATGCGGCGCGGCGTTGAGCAAAGCTTTCAAATACTCGTGCTGAGGATCACGAAAGATTTCCTCTACGGGTCCGGCCTCAACGACCCTTCCGTCATAGACCACGATAACCTCGTCGGCCATGTTTGCTACGACGCCGAGGTCATGGGTAATCAGCAGCACCGCCATTCCAAGCTTGTCCTGCAACTCCTTTAGCAGTTTGATAATTTGCACCTGTACGGTGACGTCGAGTGCTGTGGTCGGCTCATCGGCGATGAGAAGCGCTGGTCGGCAAATCAGCGCCATCGCAATCATGGCGCGCTGGCGCAATCCTCCCGACATTTCGAAAGGGTACATATCGTATGCGTGATGCGGGTCGGGGAAGCCGACGAGACCCAGCGTTTCTTCGGTGGCCGCTCGCAGTTCCTTGCGCGACATGCCGGCGCCGCGCTCATGAATGCGAAGGCTTTCCTCCACCTGGTTGCCGACCGAGTGAACCGGCGACAGGGAGGACATGGGCTCCTGGAAGATCATCGAAACGGCAGAGCCACGCAATGCGCGCATCGTGGGCCCGTTCGCCGAGTGATTTACAACGTTGATGGTTTCCCCGGATTCCGGGCGAAACTCGATGGTGCCCCCGGTGATCTCGCCGTTGCGCGGCAGGATCCGCATGATCGACTGGGCAGTCACCGACTTGCCGGAACCAGATTCGCCAACGATGGCGGTAACGGCACCGGAGCATACGCGGAAACTTATGCCCTTCACGACCTCCACAGGTGAACCGTTTACGTCGAATGCCACCTTGAGATCGCTTACGCGAAGAACCTCACCCTCTTCCAACTCGTCGTTCCCCAATGCCCAAAACCAATCAACTCTTGCCGGCCATTCCCCACCAGCCTGACATGTGGCTGCTCACCTTCCGATCGTTTGCGTCAAGTGCACATTTTGCAATGCATTCGATCAGAACCGCATGTTTTCCGCAGCTTTCGCGTAGCCTCCGCCCGCTCCGTCGAGAAAATGGAAATGCGAGTCCGATGTCACGGACGGCACGTAGCACGTCAGGATTGCACTATTTTGAACGCACAGTCCGTAGCGAAGAGTCTTCGCCAGGCGTTCCGCCTCCAGAAACTCGGTCAATTTTTTCAGCTCGCCATCCCCCAACGACACAGTTATGCGCAGACCGTCCTGGAATTTTCTGTAGTCTGTGTTCAGCGAAGTAAATTCCTTGTAGCGTTTCGGATCGAACCCGGCAACCGACAGACCGGTCCGGAACAGAAACCATGCCAAGAGTGTGCTCAGGTAAAGGGAGGCCTTCCGCATCCCGAGGGAGCGCTTGCTCGGCATGGCGTGCGCCTCAAGCTCAAGATCCTTTGGAGGCCATGCAACAGGCGGCCCGTCCCTGGGCATCGGCGTACCGGAATTCTGCAGAGCCATGCCTGCAAGCTCCAGCAGTCTGGCGGCCTTCGACGGAAATTCCGCTTCCGCATGTTCGCCGGCCTCGATGATGATCGAGACAATGCTCCTGCCCTTGGCGGATATCGGTGACCATCTGCACGACAGGCCGCTCAGATCGGGCTTGCTCCCCGGCGATGCGGGTGCGATCGCGAATTGTCCTTCCTTCATCAGCGCTTCGGCGCGCGAAAGCCCCCCGCCCCTGAATGCATAATTGTTGACTGCATTGGAGATTTGCGTGGCCTGGACGAGAACGTCAAAGCCATCGGCTCGAACGGCCGACACCGGCACCAGAGCTGCTCTCAGGGTCAGATCAAGGTCCTCCTCGACCCAGGCCACCGTCTCGGAGAGCGTTTTGGCCACCACCTCCCGATCTGACGGCGCCAGGATGATCGCCGCACCGTCGCCGCCGAAAATGAAGGGTATCTGCTGGGTGTCGAGCGCGTTCATCAGCGCGCTGATCATCGCCACGCCGGCCAAGTTGACCGCCTTGTAGCGCCCTCTCTCTATTTCTTCGCGAGAACTGACGACGTCAGTGAGGGCGATCAGCCAATCATCCGGGACGGTGTGATAAGATGCGTCATCGAGGACCGTACGGAATTCCTTGCGTACCGGCAGCCTTCTGGTGAATCGCGCGGTTTCAGCGTCCAAACGGCTATTTCCTTTGCTCCGGCGATCAAGCCATATCGAATTTCAGAGACTCCTCGCTGTCGATTGGTGGCAGCAGGGAAGAAGAAGTGTTGGCACAAGTTCAAGAACGCACTTAAAAAACCGGATACGCAACTCCAAATGACAGCCTTGTCCATCCGGTACTGACGATACGAAAGCCCCTTCATGACAGATCGAACACTGGTAACCGGCATCAACGAGTGGCTCGTCGACCAAGCTCTTTCGGAGCCTGACATGGTGGCCATGTTCGAGGGCCTTTGCAATCGCATACACGCGATCGGCATCCCCCTGGGAAGAGGGCGGCTCACCTGGCCCACCTTGCACCCGCTCTTCCAGGCAGAGACCATTTTGTGGGGGCGTGGGCGCGAAACCGAATTCGAGCAATTCGTACACCAGGAAACCCAGTCGCAAGCCTGGCTCCTCAGCCCGATGAAGTACATGTTCGAGAACGATGTTCTCGTGCTTCGCCGCAATCTTGACGGAGCGAGCAAGCTGCTTGATTTCCCAATCCTTCAAGAGCTTGCCGATCAGGGGATGACCGATTATTTCGTTATCCGCACGGCGCTGTCGGTCAAGAACGAAACCGCGATCAGGAGCCAACTCGGCATTATTACAACATGGTCGGCTGACCGGGAGGGCGGGTTCTCCAACGACGAACTCGAGGCATTGCAGAAGATCCAGCGCCGTTTCGCCGTTGCCTGCAAGACGGTGATCCAGTCACGCATCGCCCGCAACATCTCGGAAACCTATCTTGGCAAGGAAGCCGGGGGACGCGTCCTGGCTGGCTCGATCCGTCGCGGCGACGGGCGAGAAACCAAGGCAGTGGTCTGGTACAATGATATGCGCGACTCCACCGCGCTTGCCGACACCATGCCCGGCGCCGACTATATCCAGTTGCTGAACACCTATTTCGACTGCACGGCGACGCCGGTAATCGATGCCGGCGGCGAGGTGCTGGACTTTATCGGCGACGCCGTCCTGGCGATTTTTCCGTATCATGACGCAGCCGGCCAGAAGGCCGCCGTCAAAGCGGCGACAACGGCCCTGCGCAATGTCATCAAGGGGCGGGACGCGCTCAACAGTCAGCGGAGCGAACTGGGTCTTTTCCCGATTCGGTTTGGTATCGGGATCAACACCGGCACTGTCATGTTCGGCAATATCGGCGTCTCTCAAAGGCTGGCATTTTCGGTCATTGGGCCGACCGTGAATGAGGTATCGAGAATCGAATCGATGACAAAGGCGACCGGTATCGACGCGCTGGTCACCAAAGACATTGTCGCTCTGGACCCCGGCAACTGGGTCAGCATCGGCAATCAGCGCCTGTCAGGCGTGTCTGAGGAGATCGAATTGTTCACCTTCGCGACCGACCCGGCGCCGCTCTCGGTCAACACCGCTCGCATCGAACTCAAGGTCCCGGTGCAGAACTGAGTGTTGCGCGCCATGCGCCGGCTTTCTGCGGCAAGCCGCATGTCTTGCTCAGCCTCGGATCGCGCCTCGATCCATAGGCTGTGGCTGGCCTGAAAGAATGCGGCCTCCGTGATTCACAATCGTGATCGTATTAAGGGTAACGCCACAACCTATGGTCGGCCTACGTGTTGCTCTACGGACTGCTCAATCGCACCGAAGATCGAATGCCCGCCCTTGTCCTTCATTTCGATCCGTACCGTGTCGCCGAAACGCAAGAATGACGTGTTGGCCGCGCCGCCACCGAGCGATTCGACTGTTCGAAGCTCTGCAAGACACGAATAACCGGCGCCTCCTGACGCAACCGGTCGGCCCGGTCCGCCGTCGAATTTGTTCGATACGGTTCCGGACCCGACAATGGTGCCGGCGCAGAGCCGTCTGGTTTTTGCGGCATGGGCGATCAGTCGGCCGAAATCGAATGTCATGTCGACACCGGCATTGGCGCGGCCAAGCGGCTTGCCATTGAGATCAACCGAAAGCGGCAAATGGAGTTTGCCGTCGTGCCAGGCATCGCCCAGTTCATCCGGCGTCACCGCTACCGGCGAACAGGCTGAAGCCGGCTTTGACTGAAAGAAGCCGAACCCCTTGGCAAGTTCTGCTGAAGCAAGCGTTCTCAGCGAAACATCGTTGACAAGCATGACCAGTTGGATTGAGTCCCTCGCGATATCGGGGCTCGCTCCCATGGGCACGTCATCGACGACGACCGCGATCTCACCCTCCATGTCGATGCCGAATTCCTCGCTCTCGGTAACGATCGAATCGCGCGGCCCGAGAAACGAATCCGACCCGCCCTGATAGATGAGCGGATCGGTCTCGAAGTTCGGCGGCATCTTCGAACCCCTTGATCCGCGAACCAGCTCGACATGATTGAGATAGGCGGAGCAGTCTGCCCACTGGTAGGCTCGCGGCAACGGCGAATGCGCGTCCTTCTCGTGGAAGCGCTCTGACGGGACCGACCCGGTTTCGAGCGAATCGGCCATTGCCGCCAGATGCGGCGAGATCCGTCGCCAATCATCCAGCGCTGCCTGAAGCGTCGGCGCAAGGAAGGAGGCATCCGTGTAGCGCGTCAGATCGCGCGAGACGACGACCAGTTGTCCGTCGCGCGTGCCATTCTTGAGTGTGGCCAGTTTCATTCAGTCCTCCCTTACGCCGCCTTGCTGTCGGCCAAGGGCACAACAAGGCCATCGCGAGCGATCGTCAAGGCACCCGACCAGCTTTTCCGTACGGCCCTGATCCAATCGTCCTCGCTGATCTCGGGATCGTCGGCGGGAATGAGGTGATTGAGCACCAGGCGCCCGACTTTCGCCTCTGTCGCAATGCGTCCCGCATCGACTGCGGATGTGTGGCTGGCCAGAAGATGTTCACGCAGCCGGGCGCCGTTGCCGGTGCGGGCGATGAGCCGCTCGACCCCCTCCTCCAGCATGGCTTCATGGACAAGAATGTCGGCGCGCCAGGCGAATTTGGAGAGCGGCGGAAAGAATGCGGTATCCGATGAAAACACTACGCTTTTTCCTCCATTGTCGAAGCGAAGTGACCTTGCCCCCGAAGAACGTCTCCCACGGCTGAATGTGTATCATCAGTTTTGGAGGAACGGATATGACGGGAATGGTGCGGTCGCGCTACACGCTGGAGTTCAAGCAGGAGGCT
>JBKJRE010000011.1:0-5885 GCA_046594775.1 Rhizobiaceae bacterium
GGCATTCGAGCCGGAAACGACCGAGTGCATCGCGCCCGCCAATCCCGGCGGCGGCTGGGACTTCACCTGCCGGCAGGTCGGCAAGGCCATGCAGGACCTGAAGCTGGTCAACGGCACGGTCCAGGTAACCAACATGGCCGGTGGCGGTGGCGGCGTTGCCTACGCGGAAGTCATCAACAAGCGCAACGACGACAATGGCCTGATCGTCGCTGCCTCTTCCGCAACCTCGACCCGCCTTGCCCAGGGCGCCTATCCCGGCAACACGATGGATCAGGTGCGCTGGATCGCTTCGGTCGGCGCCGATTACGGCGTCATCGCGGTGGCCAAGGATTCACCGATCAACACGCTTCCGGAGCTGATGGACCAGATCAAGGCCGATCCGAACTCGATTTCGGTTGCCGGCGGTTCGGCAGTCGGCGGCTGGGATCACCTCAAGGTTTTGGCCGCGGCCAAGAAGGCCGGCATCGATGACGTGCGCCAGATCAAATATGTCGCCTTCGACGGCGGTGGCGAGGCGGTGACGCAACTGCTCGCGGGTTCCGTTCAGGTCTTCACCGGCGATGCGTCGGAAGCAAAAGGGTTCGTCGATTCCGGCGACATCAAGGTAATTGCCGTTCTGGCGCCCGAGCGCTTGCCTGGCGATTTCGCCAGTTTCGCGACCGCCAGGGAGCAGGGCATCGACGCGGTCGGCGCCAACTGGCGCGGTTTTTATGCGCCTGGCGGCATGTCGGACGAGGCCTATCAGTTCTGGGTCGAAACGATCGGCAAGGTCTACGATTCGGAAGAGTGGAAGGGCATCATGGCGGCCAACGGCCTTGCACCGCTCAGCCTGCGCGGCGACGAGTTCCAGAAATTCGTTGCCGACAACGTCCAGGAAATCCAGGACCTTTCCAAGCAGATCGGCATCCTTCAATAGGCCCGCTTCTGGCCAAAGGCCCGCGTGACCGAGGCGCGGGCCGGCTTCCGTGCCGTCCTGGGAGGGATTGCGATGAGTGACCGCATTTTGGGTGGCGTGTGCGTGGCGCTCGCCGCCTTCTACATCTGGGGAGCAACCCAGATCCAGCTCAGCTTCATCTCCGACCCGGTCGGCCCGCGCACCTTTCCGATCATCATCGCCGTCATGGTCGGACTGTCCGGTCTTGTCATCGTGCTGCGGCCCGACCCCGAACCGACCTGGCCGGCGATCGGCCGTCTTCTCGAGATCTCCGCAGCTGTCGTCGTGCTCGTTGCCTATGCGCAATTGCTTCCCGAACTCGGCTTCCTGATCTCCACCGCCTTTGCCGCTGCCTTCCTGTCCTGGCGGCTCGGCGCCGGACCGATCAAGGCGATCATTGCCGGCATCGTCATCTCTGTCGCCATCTATGTCGTCTTCCACCTGATCCTCGGGCTATCGCTGGCTCGGGGGCCCTTCGGCTTCTGAGGAGTTTGATCCATGGACGTCTTCTCCTCGCTCGGTGACGGATTTATCATCGCCTTCACGCTGCAAAATCTCGGGCTTGCCCTGATCGGCTGCTTTCTCGGCACCATCATCGGCGCGCTGCCGGGCCTTGGGCCATCGAACGGCGTCGCCATCCTGATCCCGCTGGCCTTCACGCTTGGCCTGCCCGCCACACCGGCGCTGATCCTGCTCACCTCGGTCTATTACGGAGCCATGTACGGCGGGCGCATATCGTCGATCCTGCTCAACATTCCCGGCGACGAACCAGCCATGATGACGACACTCGACGGCTTCCCGATGGCCCAGAAGGGCCAGGCCGGAGAAGCGCTGGCCATATCCGGCATCGCATCCTTTGTCGGCTCGTTCTTCGCCACATGGGGCCTGGTCTTCCTCGCGCCGCAGCTGGTGAAAGTGGCGCTGCTGTTCGGTCCGGGCGAATATTTCGCGCTCTTCGCCCTCGCCTTCGCGACACTTGGCGGCATGGCCAGCCGCAACCAGGCCAAGGCGGCTCTCGCTGCCGGCATCGGGCTTGGCATCGCCATGATCGGAGTCGATGGCCAGACCGGCGTACCGCGCTTCGCCTTCGGCGAGGTCCATCTCTACGACGGCATAGACTTCCTCGTCGCCATCGTCGGCCTGTTCGCCCTGTCGGAAGTCTTCCTGTTCATCGAGAAGCGCGGCACCGCCGAGGCAAGCGACGCCGCCGGCAAGGTCAAGATCGGCCGCATAACCCCGCCGATGGCCATGCTGAACAAGACCTGGGGGTCGATGGCGCGCGGCACGGTGGTCGGGTTTTTCGCCGGCGTGCTGCCGGGCGCCGGCGCCTCGCTCGGCTCCTTCATGGCCTATGCGCTGGAAAAGAAGGTCAGCGACAAGGACGGCACCTTCGGCAAGGGCGACCCGCGCGGCGTGGCGGCGCCCGAGGCCGGCAACAACGCCTCTGCCGGCGGCGCGCTGGTGCCGATGCTGGCGCTCGGCGTGCCCGGATCGGGCACCACGGCGGTGCTGCTCGCCATGCTTTTGGCGCTCAACATCACGCCCGGCCCGCTGCTGTTCGCCAACAACCCCGACGTCGTGTGGGGACTGATCGCGGCGCTGTTCATCGGCAATGTCATGCTGCTGCTGATGAACATTCCCATGGTCGGCCTGTTCGTGCGCGTCCTGCTGGTGCCGACCAAATATCTGATGCCGGCGGTGGCCATGATCTCCTTCGTCGGCATCTACGGCATTTCAGGCTCGACCTTCGACCTGATGGTGATGATCCTGTTCGGCGTCGCCGGATGGGCCTTGCGCAAGCTCGACGTGCCGCTGGTTCCGGTCATTCTGGGCGTGCTGCTCGGCAACCAGATGGAGGTCAATCTCAGGCGCGAGATGACGATCTCCAATGGCGACTGGATGGCGCTATTCGACAGCTGGCTGTCCATCGGCCTGTGGACCCTAGCGGTCGTCGGCTTCATGCTGCCGATCCTGGTCGGCAAGCATGCCCGGTTCAAGGTGGCGCGCAGCGCCGCCCTGGAAGGCGCCGACCCGGACTGAATGGCGGACAGGGTCGGAACAAGCATGATTTCGGGATAATGGCTTGAAAGCAGCATCGCACGACCGCGACGGCCCCGACTTTGTCGCGCGGGCGCATCAGAAAACGGCACGCGACGCCATGATTGCCGCGCGCCGCGCCGGGAAGCCGGGATTCCTGCTCGGCGACCTGACCGGACTTGGCAAGACGCTGTCGGCCTGGCTGGCGATTTCCGCGATGCCGGACAGCGAAGTGCTGATCATCTGCCCGAAGGGCGCCATCCCGCAGTGGCGGCGCACCATCGCCCGCTCGCCAGAGACCGGAAAATCGGTGACGCTGATGAATTTCGAGCGGACCAAGTCGCTGATGGCGCCGCCCGCCGTGAGCACAAGGCGTTCGACCCGCGCCAAGAACAATGAACTGGCGCGGCACGGCGCGCCGAAGCGCAGCTGGCCGCTGGTGGTGATCGACGAGGCGCACCGCATCCGCAACCCCAACTCGCAGCAGGGCATGGTGTGCCGCCAGATCGCGGCGGCAGCGGATTTCACCATCTACATGAGCGCGACGGCCGGACAGGCGCCGCACGAGCTGTCTTATCTGGCGCGGCTTCTGGCGCATGCGACGGGCGATGCGGGCGGCGACCTCGACGCCTTCCGGGCGCTGATGAAGCGGCTCAGAATCGGCCGCGCCAAGGGACGCTGGAAGAACTGGTCGTGGGAGCCGAACGACGCCGACCGCAAGACGATGTCGGACCTGCTGTACAAGGGAAAACACGCCATCGGCCTGCGGCGGCGGCCCGAAGACATCGCCGGCTGGCCGGAAGTGCAGCGCGAACTTGCCCCGACGGCGCTCGATGCGCCGTCCCGCCGCCTTTACGACGCCACCTGGCGCGAGTTCCGCCGCGAACTGGGACTGGCCGGCGGCTCGACAAGAAAGCCCGCCGGCTGGGCCGCAGACCTGCGCTTCCGCCAGAAGGCCAGCCTGCTGCGCACCGCCGGCACCGCCGATTTCGCCGACGATCTGCTGACCAACGGCCAGCAGGTGGCGGTGTCCGTGGCGTTTCTTGAAACCAGCACGATGCTGTTGGAAAGGCTGCAGGCGCGGGGCTGGACAGTCGGCGAGATCAACGGCAAGCAAAGCGGTGAGCAGAATGAGAGGGTACGCGTCGCCTTCCAGAGCGGCGAACTGGATGCCGTGATCTTCACTGTGACAGAGTCGATCTCGCTGCATGAAGGGGAACTCGCGGGCGGTGAGCGGGAACGCTCGCTTGTCGTCCACGACATGCGCCACAGCGCCATCCAGCTGCAGCAGATCGAGGGCCGCTGCCACCGCGACGGCAAGCGGGCCGTGATCTACTATGCCTTTGCCGAGGCGACCGTCGAGGAACGCATCGCCGCAACCGTGGTGGCGCGCATGGCCTCGATGGAGGGCATGGCGGGCGACGACACGCGGCTGCTTGATGAAATCGCCTCTGCCGTCGATGCGTCAATCGGGAATGATATTTAGGGGGGACAGATTTCCATGAACGAGACCGAGCGGGTTGTGCGCATTTTCCACGAATCCTGGGCCATGAGGGATCCGGATCGCGGCGCTGCCGTCATCGCCGAGGATTGTCATTTCGAGGATGTTGCGCGCGGCGAAGTTCTTCGCGGTCCCGAAGCCTACAAGAGGGACTACGAGCGCTGGCGTGCCGCCTTTCCCGACGGCGACCTGAAAATCGTGAACGTGATCACGCAGGGTGACTGGGCGGTTGTCGAGTTCCTCAACTGGGGCACGCAGACGGGCGTGCTGCATTCCAGCATCGGCGAGTTTCCGCCGAGCGGCCGGCGCATGGAGGCGCGTTATTGCAGCGTCATGCGGGTCAAGGACGGCATGGTCGTCGAAGGGCGCGACTACTACGACTCGGCGAGCATCGCCCGGCAGCTTGGCCTCGTCAGCTAGGACCGGATGGCGCGGCCGCTCGCCGAAACCGTCAGATCGCGATGGCTTTGCGGTAGCCGACATGGGGGCAGATTCCCGCATCGACGGCGTGATAGCCGCAGGGCGGCCCGTAGACCACACCGCTGCCCGAAGGCGGGGCAGACTGGCAGCCGGACAGTGGCAGGACGGCCAAGGCCAAAAGAGCGAGCAAACACCGCATCGAAATCTCCTGATTGTTGCCACGTTGGTAGCACGGGTTTTTGACGACCGCCATCAGCGGCGTGCCGCAGTCATGACGGCGATGGTAGAAAGGCGGTCGCGATAGAGCGGCCCTGCCCGCTGCCCGCGAGCCTCAGCTGGAGAACACCGACCAGTTCATCGCCCGCGCGAGTTTTTCGAGCGCGATCGATCCGAGCCTCGAATTGCCGTTCTCGTTCAGGCCGGGCGACCAGACAGCCAGCGAGGCGACACCGGGCACGATGCCGACGATGCCGCCGCCTACCCCGCTCTTGCCCGGAATGCCGACCCGGAAGGCGAAGTCGCCAGAGCCGTCATAATGGCCGCAGGTGAGCATCAGCGCGTTGATGCGGCGCGCCCGCTGCGCCGAGACGACGGTATGACCGGTCAGCGGGTTCTTGCCGTCAAAGGCCAGGAACCGCGTCGACACGGCCAGTTGACGGCAGGTCATCGCAATGGCGCAGTGGTGGAAATAGACCCCGAGCGCCAGTTCGGCGTCATGATGCAGATTGCCGAAAGAGCGCATGTAGTTGGCGAGCGCCATGTTGCGGAAGCCGGTGGCTTTTTCGGAGGCGGCGACGTCGCGGTCTATATGGACGGACTCGTCATCGGCCAGAAACTGGATGAACCGCAGGATCTCGGCGATCGCCTCGCGCGGCTGGTGCCCGGCCAGCAACACATCGGAGAGAACGATGGCGCCGGCGTTGATGAAGGGATTGCGCGGAATGCCGTGTTCCTGCTCCAGCTGCACGATCGAATTGAACGGGTTGCCCGACG
>JBKJRE010000101.1:0-9471 GCA_046594775.1 Rhizobiaceae bacterium
GATCCAGATCTACGAGACAGTCGAACTGCGCAAGATTCACGAGATCAAGGCCGCTGAACTGGCCTGCTCTCGCGCCACCGAGGAGAATTTCGAACGGCTGCGCGAGATTCTCGGCGAATCCGAACAGCGATTGGCTGAGGGCTCCGGTCTTGCGCGCGAGGACCGCGACTTCCATCTCGAAATCGTCCGCGCGACCAAGAACAGCGTTTTTCACAAGGTGTGCAGCGTCTATTATGTGATGGGCGAAAAACGCCTGCCGATCTACTTCACCGATCCTGAACGCTGCCGTAGATCGCACGCCGAACATCTGCAGATATTCGACGCGCTGCTGCGCAGGGATGGCAATCTGGCCCAGGCGCTTATGAGTTCGCATCTGCAGGGCGTCGAAAGCTACTGGAAGGGGCTGCTTCAGGGCGGCGCCGAGGAAGCGGGAAAGACGCTGGAAAAGGTGTGACGACGTGCCGGTGATATATTCGACGCATCGGCTGCATCCGCGCGCCACGGAGATGCTGGACAAGCATGGCGACCTGGTCGTTGCCTCGGCGCTCGACGACGCGACCATGATCCGCGAGGCGCTGGATGCGGATGTCGTCATCGTGCGCGTGCCGCTGCCGCCAGAACTGTTTGACCGTGCGACAAGGCTGCGCGCCGCAGTCCGCCATGGCGCCGGGCTGGACATGATCCCGATGGAAGCTGCGGCAAAGGCAGGTGTGCTTGTCGCCAACGTACCGGGCGTCAACGCGCGCACAGTCGCCGAATACGTGTATTTCGCCGCCATGGGCGTGCTGCGCCGCTTTCGCATCATCGACAGCGATATGCGCCAGAAGGGATGGCTGGCCGGGCGGGCGCATACCGAGCAGGGCAACGAGCTGGGCGGCAAGACCGTCGGCATCATCGGCATGGGCAATATCGGTTGCCATGTGGCCACGATCGGAAAGAAGGGTTTTGGCCTCGACATCGTCGCCTATAGCCAGCGCACCGAGGGCTTGCCGGAGGGTGTACGGATTCTGGCATTGGACGAACTGGTGGCGCAAAGCGATATCATTGTCGTCTGCTGCCCGATGACGCCGCAAACCCGCGGCATGATCAATGCCGCCAGAATCGCGCTGATGAAGCCGGCGGCGGTGCTGGTCAATGTCGCGCGCGGTCCGATCGTCGACGACGAGGCGCTGATCGCAGCGCTGCGCCAGGGGCGGATCGCGGGGGCCGCGCTCGATGTTTTTGCAACACAACCGTTATCTCCCGACCACCCCTATCTCGGCTTCGACAATGTGATCGTCACGCCACATATGGCCGGCATTACGGAGGAAAGCATGATGCGCATGGGAGTCGGCGCGGCCGAGGAGACGGCGCGGATCCTCTCCGGCGGGCTGCCGGTCAATCTGCGCAATCCCGAGGTGCTGGAGCATTATCGCAAACGGTTTCCGAACTAGGCGTGCGACCGTTCATTGCGGCGCGCCGGCTCGGGGTGAAGTTTATTTCGGCATTGCGTGGCCCCGCAACCTGTGGCGGTTGCGCATGAGATCGCAAGACCTACATTGGGGCTTCGTTCCCTCCGGAGTCCATCCATGGCCGCGCAGCTTTTTTCCCCGATCACGCTTGGTGCTCTGGACTTCCCGAACCGCATCGCCGTTGCGCCCATGTGCCAATATTCCGCCGATGACGGATCGGCCACCGACTGGCATTTGCAGCAATGGATGATGTATGCGCTGACCGGCGCCGGCATGGTGACCCTGGAGATGACCGATGTCGAGCGACGCGGTCGCATCTCGCATGGTTGCCTGGGTCTCTATTCCGACGCTAACGAGGCGGCGGCCAAACGGACCCTTGAAGCCGCCCGACGGGTGGCTCAGCCCGGCGTCAAGTTCGGACCGCAGCTTGCCCATGCCGGCCGAAAGGCCTCATGCCAGCGGCCCTGGGAGGGTGGCGGTCCGCTTGGACCGACACAGGATCCCTGGCGCGTCGTTTCGGCTTCGGCGATCCCCTACGCCGAAGGCTGGCAGACACCGCATGCACTGGAAGACGACGAGATCCGGGCTCTGATCGGCCATTTCGTCGAGGCCGCCCAGCGCGCCGAAAGAGTAGGTTTCGACTTCATCGAACTGCATGGCGCGCATGGCTATCTGCTGCACCAGTTCCTTTCGCCGCTCTCCAACCATCGCACCGATCGCTGGGGCGGTTCACTTGAAAACCGCATGCGGCTGATCGTCGAGATCGTCCGCCAGATCAGGCAGGCAGTTCCCGGCCTGATGCTTGGCGCAAGGCTTTCGCTCACCGACTGGGTCGGGGGCGGGCTTCCAGTCGAGGAAGGCGTCGAGGTGGCGCGGGCCCTCAAGAATGAGGGCGTCGCCTATATATGCTGCTCGAGCGGCGGCAACTCGCCGCTGCAACAGATACCGACCGGGCCGGGCTATCAGGTTCATCTGGCCGAGGCAGTGAAAAGCGCAACCGGAATTGTCGTGCGCGCGGTAGGCATGATCGACGAGCCCGTGCAGGCCGAGAATATCATTGCCGGAGGGCGGGCTGACATGGTCGCGCTCGCCCGCGCCATCCTCGCCGATCCACGCTGGCCCTGGCGCGCCGCCGCCAGGCTCGACGCGGCCATTGAGGTCGCGCCGCAACTCGCCCGCTCGACCTCGCTGATGAAGAAGTGGGTAGGAGCCGATTGAGCTGAATGGCAGCCGGTCAGGAAGGACCAGGGCTGACGTCGGACCGACGGCTGTATCAGCGGACTGCCTATCAGACCTGCTGCAGGTTTGCCCCTGTTGCCTTGTCGAACAGCACCACGCGTTCGGCATCCCACGAGAAGCGAACCGGCTTGTCGATGGCGACGTCGATCTGGGCCGGCACGGTGGCGCGCAGCGTCGTGTCGCCGACGCGCAGGGTGAGGATCTTCTCGACGCCGTGGTTTTCGATGTCATGAACCAGCGCTTCGACCGGCGCGCCCGGCTCCACCTGTACGTCCTCCGGGCGAATGCCGAAGGTCAGGGCCCTTCCTTCGGTCGCAGCGCCGTTGGCCCCTGCATAGGGAAGATCGAACTTGCCAGCCGTCATCACCGCACGGCCGGAAACCAGCGTGCCGTCGATCAGGTTCATCGGTGGCGATCCGACCGAGCGGGCGACAAAGGTATTCTTCGGATTGTTGTAGATTTCGTTCGGCGTGCCTGACTGCACCAACCTGCCCTTGTTGAGCACTCCGATCTTGTCGCCCATCGACATCGCCTCGATCTGGTCGTGCGTTACGAACAGAAAGGTCTGGCCAAGATTCATCTGGATGTTCTTAAGCTCTGTCCTGAGCGTCTCGCGCAGCTTGGCATCGAGCGCCGACAGCGGCTCGTCCATCAGGAAGACACGCGGGTTACGCACGATCGCCCGGCCGATGGAGACACGCTGCATCTCACCGCCGGAGAGCTTGTCGGTCTTGCGTTCCAGAAGCGGCTCGATGCACAGAGTCTTGGCCACCCGGCCGACGCGGGCGGCGATCTCGGCGTCGGCGACGCGGCGCAGCTTCGACTTCAGCGGAAATTCAAGATTCTGCCGCACCGTGTAGCGCGGATAGAGCGAATATTGCTGCAGCACCAGCGCCACGTCGCGCTCCGCCGCGCCCCAGTCGGCAACGTCGATGCCGTCGATGAAGACCTGGCCTTCGGTCGGCTTTTCCAGCCCCGCGATCAGACGCAGCGTCGTGGTCTTGCCGGCGCCGGTCTCGCCAAGCAGCACGAAGAACTCGCCGTCGGCGATTTCGAGGTTCAGCTGGCGCAGCGCCGTCTGGTTGCCGAACTTCTTGGTGACGTTCCTGAGTTCGATATGGGCCATCAGAGTCGCACTCCCAGGGACTGGCCGCTGACCGTATCGAAGAAATGCGCCTGGGCCGGATCAATGCGGGCATAGACTTGGGTGCCGGCCTTGGGGACGAAGCCCGAACGGGTGCGGGCGCGCAGCATTTGCGGACCGAACTGCAGGTCTACGATATCGTAGGAGCCGAGCGGTTCGATGATGTGGGCCTCGGCCGGCAGGAAACCTTCTGCTGCTTCATGCTCGACCAGAACGCCTTCGGGACGAATACCCAGCGACAATGGCTTGCCCTGGCTGCCATTGAGCTTGCCGAGCAGTTCGGCGGGGAACGGGAAACCATCAGGCGCGCCCTCGATTGTCACCTTTGCCTGACCCTTGCTCTCTGACACGGCGGCGTTGGCGATGTTCATGACCGGGCTGCCTACAAACTGCGCCACGAAAAGGTTTTGCGGATGCGAATAGACCTCGTTCGGGGAGCCGACCTGCTGCAGCACGCCCTCGTGCATGATGACAATACGGTCGGCGAGGCTCATCGCCTCGATCTGGTCGTGCGTCACATAGATGGTCGTTGAACCCTGCTTCAGGTGCAGGCGCTTGATCTCGGCGCGCATCTCCTCTCGAAGCTTGGCGTCGAGCGCACCGATCGGCTCGTCCATCAGCATGGCCTTCGGCTGGCGGACGAGCGCCCGGCCGATGGCAACGCGCTGCATGTCGCCGCCCGACAGCGCCGAGGGCTTGCGGTCGAGCATGTCGCCGATGCGCAGCACCTTTGCGATCTCGCGCACTTGGCTGTCGAGTTCGCCGCGGTTCATGCCGGTCGCACGCAGCGGGAAGGCGATGTTCTCGAACACCGTCATATGCGGATAGAGCGAGAAGGACTGGAACACCATGGCGATGTCGCGCGCCGCCGCCTTCAGATGCTGTACGGTCTGCCCGTCGATAAGGATGTCGCCCTCGTCGATGGTCTCGAGCCCGGCGATGGCGCGCAGCGTCGTCGTTTTGCCGCAGCCTGACTGGCCAAGCAGCACGATGAACTCGTTGTCCTCGATGACAATATTGAGGTCCTTGATGACCTGGACGGGCCCGAACCATTTCTGCACGCCGCGAAGTTCGATCTGGGTCACGGGCGGCCCTCATGGTGGTCGGAGACATCGAACACGCCCTCATTGTCATCGTCTTCGACGATCGGCTTGCCGAACCAGTTGGTCATCATGAAGGTCACCAGCCCGATGAGGATGATCGTCACGCCGTAGCGGTGAAGGAAGAAATTCCACGGCTGGCAGAGCGCGGCGATGCCGAGCACCATCACGATCTCCGCGATCCTTTGAAGTTTGTCGCTGCGGATCATTTGCGGATTGCTCCAAAGGACATGCCGCGCAGCAGATGGTTGCGGAGCAGGAAGGTGAAGATCGCCACCGGCAGCAGGAACAGGAAAGTGCCCGACGCGATCACCGTCCAGTCCGGCAGGCCCGAGCCCACCTGGCTTGGGATGAAAGGCGGCGCGGTCTGGGCGCGGCGGTTGGTCATGATCAGCGCGAAGGCGTATTCGTTCCAGGCGGTGATGAAGCAGAAAACGGCGGTCGCGGCGATGCCCGTCGCGGCTTCCGGAATGACGATCTTGAAGAACGCTTCCATGCGCGTGTAGCCGTCGACGAGTGCGGCTTCCTCATATTCCTTCGGGATTTCGTCGATGAAGCCCTTCATCAGCCATACCGAGAAGGACAGATTGAACGCCGTGTAGAGGATGATGAGGCCCCAATGCGTATCGTTGAGCCCGACCACGCGGTACATCAGGAACATCGGGATGGCCACCACCACCGGAGGCAGCATGCGCGTCGACAGGATGAAGAACAGCAGGTCGCCCTCGCCCTTGATCTTGAAGCGCGAGAAGCCGTAGGCCGTGAATGTGCCCATGCCCACCGCGAGCACCGTCGAGGTGATCGCCACGATAAGTGAATTCATGAAACGGCTGGGATAGCCCGATAGCTGCACCTCGCCGCGACCCGACCGCACCACCTTCTCGCCGCCGTCGAACACTAGGCGTTCCCACCAGGGTGCGGCCTCGTATTCTTCCGGCGTCGGCGCCGAACGAAGCTGCGAGCGCTTGGTGAAGAGTTTAACGAAAGGCGAGATCTCCGGCGTGAAGATGACTGTCGGCGGGATCGTCGTCGACAGGTTGCGCGGCTTGAACGAGGTCGAGACGATCCAGTAGATTGGCGCGAGGAAGATCATCGTCACGATCAGGACGCTGACGATGGCGAGCCGGTTGAGGCTCCTTTCGCCGGTTGTGCGGACGGCGGCCATATCAGATCGCCCTGCGGTCGGCGTTGATCGTTCTGCCGGAAAGAATTCCCGACAGGGTCGAGGGGTTCGACGAAGGCCGTGCCGGACGCACGGTCGAGACGAAGCCCGAAGGAGCTGACGAGAATTGGCCCGGCCCTTCGGGTTTGCGGGCGACGGGCGCCCACCGGGTCGGAACGCTTGGCCGATGTGCCGCATCGACCCGCGCAATCCTCCCGGTGGATCGCCTCGTCGTCCGACAAACAGAACGCATCAACCCCGGCCGCATGGTGATCACCGTTCCTTCACCTTGTTGAGGTATTTGACGTAGATGTTGGTGATCGCCAGCACCATGATCAGCACGATATAGGCCAGCGCGCAGGAGCGCCCGGTCTGCCATTCCTGGAACGCCATCTTATAGAGCCGGATCGAGATCACTTCGGTCGTCGGCTGACTGGTAAGGATGTAGGCGAGGTCGAAGGTCTTGAACGCCTCCATCGTCCGAAAGATGATGGCGATCATCAGGATCGGCGCGACCAGAGGCAGCGTAATGCGAAAGAAGGTATAGAGCGACCCGGCGCGGTCGATCGCCGCTGCCTCGTAAAGATGCTTTGGCACCGCCGAAAGGCCGGCGAGCGACAGCAGCATGACGAAGGGCGACCACATCCAGATGTCTGTGATGGCGACTGCGTAGAGCGCCATGTCCGGGTTGGACAGCCATTCGAAGGAGCCGAGGCCAAGCGAGTAGTTGATGATGCCGAAGGACGGATCGTAGAGCAGCTTCCAGAACAGGCCGACGACGGCCATGGACAGCATCATTGGCAGCAGCAGCAGCGTGGTTATCAGGCCTTTCAAGGGAATGTCGCGGTTGAGCAGCAGCGCCACGCCGAAACCGACAATGACCTGGCCGATGACCGAGACGATGACGTATTTCGCGGTGATGGCGAAATTCGACCAGATGAACTCGTCGCTCAGCAGTTCGCGGTAATTCTGCAGGCCGACGAAATTGGCCGGAGCCGGCGATGAGGCGCGAAAATCGGTGAACGAGTAGCCGAGCGAATACATCAAGGGAAAGATGTTGAAGACGATCAGGAAGACGATCGTTGGAATGATGAAAAGGTTGCGGATCGCCAAATCGCTCATGCCGCGGGAAGCGGCGCGCGATTTCGGGTCCAGCGTGGTCATGACTGCGGCGGTGACCAAGGCCCGTTCCTTCCTTGTCCCGAAAAAGAAGCGGAGGGGGCGAACTGCGGCCCCCTCCGAGCGTTCGCGTTGCTTACTGCATGCGTCCGTATTTCTTGAAGGTCTCGTTCCAGTCATTGGCAAGCGAGTCGAGCGCTTCCTTGGCCGTACCCTCTCCACCCGTGATGTAGGGGTAGACGCGCTGGTTCATCTGGATCAGCAGCTCGGCATATTCCGGTGTTGCCCAGAAGTCCTTGACCTTGAACATCGTGTCGTAGAACGCCTTGTTGTAGGGCGTCGCGTTCTGGAACTCGGCGCTCTCAAGCACCGCGACGTTGCAGGTGTAGCCACCGAGCTCGGCCCACTTCTTCTGCGTCTCGTCCTTGATGAACCATTCCAAGAACTTGAACGCCTCGTCCTTGTTGTCCGAATAGTTCACGATCGAGATGCCCTGGCCGCCGAGAGCCGCGAACTGAGCGCCGCCGGGACCTGCCGGGTTGGCGAAGAAGCCGGTGTTCTTGGCGTTGGGATTCGACGCCTCGTTCACCAGCGCCGGGAAGAAGGCGAAGTAGTTCATGCTCATCGCCGCCAGGTTCTCGGTGATCGCCTGGTTGTCCTCGATGAAGAAGGCCTTGGCCCAGCCCGGAGGCGTGAAGCCGTAAAGCTCCTTGTACATTTCGAGCGCCTTGACGTTCTGGTCGGAATTGATGATCCCGTCGACCTTGTAGCTGGCATAGTCGCCAAGCTCGCCGCCATAGGAGAAGATGGCGTTTTCGACGCCCATCACCAAAGCGTCGTAGGAATTGTCGGTGTAGATGGCGATGCCATGGCGCTTCTCGTCCGGGCGATTGAAGAATTCGGCGATGTCGCGCAGGGCCTTCCAGTCCGCCGGAGGCGCCAGATCGTAGCCATATTTGGCCTTGAAGGCCTCCATTTCCTTGGGGTCTTCGAACCAGTCCTTTCGATAGGACCAGCCAACCGCGTCGCCTTCAGCCGGTATCGACCAGTATTTGCCGGAAGCGGCCGGATATTCGGCGTAGTATTTCACCGTGGCCGGAGCCATCGTTTCGGTCAGCTTGTGCTTGTTGAAGAAATCGGTCAGGTCGACATAGTGCCCGGCCTCGGAAGCCGCACCGATCCACTGCGAGTCGCCGACAACCATGTCATAGGCGTTGCCCTTAGCGTTGAATTCCGTGAAGGCTTTGGTCTGGAAGTCGGACCACGGCGTCGTTTCAACGGTGACCTTAACGCCGGTCTCGGCCTCATAGATGTTGACGAGTTCCTGCAGATAGTTGGCCGGATCCCATTCCGCCCAGAAGATGGTCAGCTCCTTGTCCTGGGCGAACACCGAGGTGCTGCTGGCAAGCGCCATTGCAATGCCGGCCAACGCGCCGGTCAATCTCTTATCCATGTTGCTTCCTCCCTGGTAGCGTTATGCCAGCTTTCGCAGGCGGTCCTTTCAGTCAGTCATGCCGTTGTTTTGCTCCGCCGCAGGCGGTCCCGATCCTCCCCGACCGGCTTCTGAACAGATCCCGGCAACCTACCATGATCCGCTCCTACTGCCTCATCTGGTATTACCAATTTGAGAGATCCGTCAAGCGGTTTCTTGCCCTATCGAGCCGGGATCTTTCGGATGAAAAAGCTTCAATATCATCCGCTTCCATGACTGCCGCTCAATCCGTGCGAACACGCCCTTGCACGCGATCGACCGAGATCATCCCTGCCGACCATGATCTGGTCGAACCAGTTTAACGTCCTTTGCTCTCGACCGCTCCCTCCCTCATGGCGGCCTCGATGAGCGCCGCAGACGTCCATTTGACAACAGAGCGCGTTTCATCGCCGTCCAGTCCCCAGATGTCTTTCAGGACGATAATTGCCTCGACACCAAAAGCCAGCGACAGGGCCTGTGCCAGTCTTTCAAACGCGACCGGCGACAGCCGGTCACGCAGCGGCAGAATGGCTTCGCGAAGCAGGTCTATGCGGTGGCCGCGTCGAAAGCGCGGTTCTTCACCGAGCGTTCCTGACTGGCCCTTAACCCACTGCTCAAGCGACAGCTTCAACGCCGCCTTGAATGTCGCCTCGAAAGATTCAATGCGAGGCAGTCCCGTGTCGATCAGTTCCGCCACTCGCTGCGCGGCATCGTCCGACGTCGGCGACCAGGTAAGGATGGGGCCAAGACCTTGATCGACGACGGCGCTGGTCAGCGCCGTCGTC
>JBKJRE010000229.1:0-2546 GCA_046594775.1 Rhizobiaceae bacterium
GCATCATGCCGATCTCAGGCAGATATTCCACTTATCCCCGCTGTGCAGATTCCCCGAGCCATCTCTAGGCACCTTTGAGCATCATGATCTTTTACTTTCCCCGTTGCGGCACTTACGAGTGCCAAACCGGAAGCGGCGGGGTCGGGTTCCGGTCGTGGTTTCAAGAAATTGTCGCAGTCGGTCTTCATTCGTGAAGACCCTTACGTTTACGTAAGCGATATAATCATTGTGAAGAACCATCACAAGCACGTCACGGTTGAAAGGCCTGCGGCAGTTTGAACCGGCTGGAAAGCCGCCGCCCGGGCGTGGTGATCGATAGTTTCCAATTGTTAAGTTTGGTTAACGCCTTGTTTACCACGTTCGGTGAAATGTGTGCGTGTCGGTTCGCCGTGCTTATCCTGTATCGAATTAATCACGGTTCCCGGGCGCAACGGCAAATGCCTGCAAGCATTTTCTTTCACCGCAGTTGACGGCGGCCGCGTTCGATCCCGGCGGAGATTTTCGGAGACTGGTCGAGGACCAGCAATCTGGCGAACAGGCTTTTCGATGAACAGCAAGCGGTCTTATATCGAGGCGATCAACGCAGGCAGACAACGCCGGCCCTATGCCTCGCTCGAGCAGCTGAACCGCTCTCTCGAAACACTGGAACAGCGGATCGACAGCAACCGCGACGAGGTAGCCGGATATTCGCGTGAGGCATTGCGTGCTTCCGCAACCCAGCCGTTGGATACCGGTCGCCGCATGGCGCCGAAACCCCGCGCGACCGAAAAACCCACCGCCTTCGCGCAACCCTATCAATCGATCGCCCGTGACATGAAGCGTGTGCGAAGCCAGGAAGAAGGGGTCGCGGCCTTCGGCAAGATATCCGAGGAAATCAAGGGCCTGCGCGAGGAATTGCGGCATCAGGTGACGTCTGGCGTCAGGCGGGAATTCGAGACCCTGCGCAAGGAGATCGAGCATGCCGCGGCCAGTGGTTCAAGCAAGGCACTCGGGCAGTTCGGGCAAGAAGTTGAACGTCTCGCAGAAACCGTCCGTTCTCTTGCCGAAAGAGGCGACGACAGAAACGTCACAATGCTGCGTCTGGAAATCGAGCAAATGAAGAACGCGCTCGACAGTCTGGCACGTGAGGAGACCGTTCTTTCGGTTGACCGGCGATGGGACGATTTCGACCGGCGCTTCACCGATTTTCAGGATCAGGTCGCGGCGGCCGCCGTGCAACGACCAGGCGAGCTCGACCTTTCGAGCCTGACAGACCGCCTGGAACAGATCGGTGAGGCCGTCGCGAGGCTGCCGGAAACACAATCCATCAGGTCGCTTGAAGAGAAGGTGCGTACGCTGGCGGGCGCTCTTGATCACTTCATCGAACAGCAGGATGGGCGTGACACCGCAACGTACGGCCAGATCGAGGAACGTCTGGACGAGATTTCCCGCGCCATCGTCAGCGCCACGATCGCAGCGCAAACGCCGCATTTCGACCCCGAGCCGTTCGAACGGATCGAAGCACGCATGTCCGCGCTTGCCAGGCAGATCGAGGAAGTAGCCGAAGACCGGACGTCCGGCGAAGTAATCGACCGCCTCAACCTGCTTTCCGAGCGGGTCGACGGACTGTCCTCGCACAATGCTTTACCGAACGAGACCGTCGAGCGCCTGGCACACCAGATCGCGGCGATTGCCGACAAGATCGACAGCGCACCGCCCATCCCCGCCGCCAACGAGATTTTCTCGGGCATCGAGCAGCGCTTCGAAGTGCTGTCGGGATTGATCGAGCGCCGGCAGGGCGACGCGCTGGAACAGGGCAACATGCTTTTTCGCGAGCTTGAGGGCCGGCTCGACGAGGTGGCCGACAAGATCGAGCGGCGTCAAGGCGATGCATCGCTGGACAGCAGCGGCATCATGGGCGTCATCGACGCACGTTTTTCGGCACTCGCCGAGAGCCTTGAGAGCCGCAAGCCGGACAAGGCTTCCGAGACCGCCATCCGGGGACTTGAGACACGGCTTGAAAGCATTGCCCAGCAGATCGATCAATCCGCCAGCCAGTATAGCGGGATCGATCCGGATCTGGTGCGCAATCTGGAATCCCAGGTCGCCGGGCTGTCGGCGCATCTTTCCCAGCCAGGCACACCCCTGCCCGCCTTCGAGGACATCTCACCGAGGCTTGAAGAGATCGAGAAGTCGATCGCAGGAAGCCGTGAATCCGTGCTCGAGGCTGCGCGGGACGCGGCTGAAAACGCGGCCCGTTCGCTGGCCGGCAGCCAAGCCGAATCGGCGGCGGTCGCCGGTCTTGCCCAGGATCTGAAGTCGCTCGAAGCGCTGACGCGGCGTTCTGACGAACGCAACAGCAAGACCTTTGAGGCGATCCACGACACACTGTTGAAGATCGTCGAGCGGCTCGGTTCGCTTGAAAACGATCCGGCGCCCGAACCGGCCGCCGACGCAGAGCCTTTGCCAACACGGGTCAAGCAGAAGATCACAGACGCTCCGTCAATAGACGCCGAACAGACGGCGCCTCTTGACCAACTGCGCCTGTCGGACGAGGCAACCGTCGC
>JBKJRE010000384.1:0-5312 GCA_046594775.1 Rhizobiaceae bacterium
CCGGCCAATCCGCCAGGAATATGCCGAAACCGCCGTGCTCCTTCGAGACCCGCTCGACGAAGGCGGCATTGTCGCGCACCGACTTGATCTTCTGTGGATTGCGCACGATGCGCGCATCGGCCGTCAGGTCGTGCCAGAAATCTTCCGGCTGAAAGAGCAGCCGCTTCGGCTCGAAGCCAAGAAACGCCGCCTCGAAGCCCGGCCATTTCTGTTCGATGACGCGCCACACGAAGCCGGCAGCGAAAACCCGCTCGGCCATCGTTGAAAGCACACGGTCGTCCGGCACTCCGGCCAGCGCGGCATTGTCGGGCGCTGAACCGAGGAGCGAGGCAAGTGCAGCCTCCCCTCCCTTGCGTTCGACGGCCCTTGCGCGGATTTCCTTGAAGGTCAGTACGCAACTCCCCCTGGCGGTTTGCGCAGCATTTCTTGCTTGCGTGATATACCGGCATAGCTTTACCGACGGCAATACCAAGAGGCCAGACATGCCATACACCGTAGCCGATCTTGCCAAACGCTGGTTCAAGCGAAATCCGGACAAGCTCTCCGAGGCTGAAAGCCGAGTCCTGCAGAGCACCTTGGACCGGCGAACCTTGTCAAAGGATCTGAATGCCGTCCAGGCATCGGATCAATCGACTGGCGACAGGATCGCCGACAGGATCGCGAAGGTCGGCGGCTCTTGGGCTTTCATCCTGGGTTTCCTTGGCTTTCTCGTCGTCTGGGTGATGATGAACGTCTGGATGCTGGGGCGGGATTCCTTCGATCCCTACCCTTTCATCTTCCTCAATCTGGTCCTCTCCATGATCGCCGCGATCCAGGCGCCGGTCATCATGATGTCGCAGAACCGCCAGAGCCAGCGCGACCGTCTCGATGCCGCGCATGACTATGAGGTGAACCTGAAGGCCGAGATCGAGATCATGGCGCTGCATGAAAAGCTCGACGAGATGCGCCACAGCCAGATCATCGGCATGCGCGACGACATCGCTCGGCTGGCTGAGAAGGTGAAAGAAATCGGCGAGGCGCTCGCGGCGCGTGGACCGTCCGCGTGACCGACACCATCCACCTGCTGGTCGAAAAATATGGGCTCCTCGCCGTCTTCATCGGCTGTCTCGCCGAGGGAGAGAGTGCGGCGATACTGGCCGGCTTTTTCGCGCATCAGCATGTTTTCATGCCCTGGCAAGCCTTTGCTGCGGTGTTTGCGGGCGCTTTCGGCGGCGACTCGATGTTCTTTCTTTTTGGTCGACGCTTCGCGGACCATCCCTTCGTCGTGCGCATGCGCGAAAAGCCAGGCTTCGACCGCGCCTATGGCCTGGTGACCCGTCACCCCGTGCTTTACGTGCTGGTCAACCGCTACATCTACGGCTTTCGCCTAGTCGGCGGCGTTGCGGCGGGTCTGTCGGGCATTCGCTTGCCGGCTTTCCTGGCGTTGAACGCGCTTTCGGCGCTGGTGTGGACGGCGCTGTTCGGCGGCATCGGCTATGTCTTTGGCATCGGCGCAGAGAGAATCATTGGCGACGCGATCCTGAAGCACGAGCGCCTGCTCATCGCGCTTGCCATCGGATTGGCCGCGGCGTTCGCAGGAGGTTTGGCGGCTCATTATCTCAGCCGGCACAGGCGTTCTGGTTGACGGTCAGCCGATACCCAGCCCGCGATCGCCCTTTTCGAGGATAAGCGGGATGATCAGGTCCTCTTCGTCGGCCAGATGCCGGTCGAGCATAGCCACCAGGCGCGTATTGGCGCTGGCATAAAGGTCGGCCGCAAAGCGCTGGCTGTCATGGTCGCCCTGCAGCGCCTGAAGGAAGGCGTTGGCGGTCTCGGCGTTCGCCTCCAGCCCCTCATGGATGGCGTGGTGATCGAGATCGAGAATATCGAAGCCGCGCTTCAGCTGCGGTTCGGCGCGTGCGAATACCGGGAAATAGTGCTGGTCCTCGATATTGTGGTGCCCGTCCAGATTGCCCAAAAAGAAGTTCAGGCGCGGCGCAAAAAAAATGGCGAATTGAGGCGCCGTGGTTCTGTCTTCCCGGTAGTCGGCAATCGCGTTGCTCAGAATGCCGCCCAGCTCGCGAAACATGTCGTGCCGCTGCAGCCACATGCCGGCCATGCCGTGGACGTTGGGGTGGGCTCTCCAGTCTTCGCGCGGGTATTTGTCCGCCAGAAAGCGCAGGTCTTCCGGCAAACGGTCGCGGCCTTCGAGATCAGGAAGTTTGCTGTCAATCATCACGGTTCCCTTGGTCACCGCCATGTAGGGTGCGGACCGCTAGAGTTGAAGCCCGAAAACGGTCTCGACCACGGCCAGCCCCCACACGGCCGCCGCCAGAATGACCGAAATGAGCACGGCCAGCGAACCGCAGTCCTTTGCCAACTGGATGTCGATGTCGAACTCCTTCGATACCGCATCGCAGGAGGCCTCGATGCCGGTGTTGAGAACCTCGACCATGATCAGCACCAGCACCGCGCCGACCAGCAGGGCGTAACCGCGCCAGGTGACGGAGAAAAACCATGCAACCGGAACGGCCGCGACCAGCAGGATCAGTTCCTGCTGGAACGCCGTTTCGGACTGCGAAAGTTTACGGAAGGCTCGGGCCGAGTTTTGCCAGGCCTTGATCAGGCGTTCCATGATTTCCCCTGAAGCAACCGATGAAAGGCGATGCCTTACAGCATCCCGGCCACAAAGTGGAAACGGCAATTCATCGAACGGGCGGGTCTTTCGCCACGGGAGTGTCAGTCCCCTGCGACCTTTAGATCGGGTGTAGAGCGAACGAATTGCGGCAGGCCGTCGTCGATTGTGTAATAGTCGCCCTTGTCGGCCACGAAAATATGGCTTTCGGCCTTCAGCCCGCTGGGCTGCTCGAAGGCGCCGGCCATCACCGAGGTTTCGGCCACGTCATTGTGCTTCCAGAACAGCGCCGAACCGCAGGTCGAACAGAAGCCGCGTTTGGCGAAGCTGGACGCGCTGAACCAGGTGATCCTGTCCGCGCCCTCGATCGCCAGATCGGCGTCCGAGACATTCGTCGCCGCGTAGTAGTGGCCGCTCTGTTTCCGGCATTGCGAGCAATGGCAATAAACAACCCCTCCAAAGGGCGCTTTGGCGGCAAAGCGCACCGCACCGCAAAGGCAGGATCCCGTTTTCACCTCACTCATGACGCACTCCCTGTCGCCGCCCATAATGCGCCAAGGTCACAGGATTTTCCGCGCCGCGCAAAGCCATTTGCGACCCGTAATGGCGTCAAAATGGACACGCGGGATCAGGTCCGGGAGCGGCCGGACGTGATCAGCCGTTGACCGCCTTCTTTTCCGCGACGATGCCCTTTTTCAGCAACTCCGACACCAGAAATGCCAGTTCGATGGCCTGGTCGGCATTGAGCCGCGGGTCGCAATGCGTGTGGTAGCGGTCCTGCAGCTCGTCGTCGCGGATGGCGCGCGCGCCACCCGTGCATTCGGTCACGTTCTTACCGGTCATCTCGACATGAATGCCGCCCGGATGCGTGCCCTCGGCGCGATGCACCTCGAAGAAGGTCTGCACTTCCTTCAGGATGCGGTCGAACGGCCGCGTCTTGTAGCCGGCAGCCGTGGTCGTGTTGCCGTGCATCGGGTCCGAGGACCAGATCACATTGCGGCCTTCCTTCTTCACGGCGCGCACCAGCTTCGGCAGATGTTCCGCCACCTTGTCCGACCCGAAGCGGGCGATCAGCGTGAGCCGGCCGGACTCGTTCTCGGGATTGAGCATGTCAATCAACTGCAGCAGACCGTCCGGCGTCATGGAGGGACCGCATTTCAGTCCGAGCGGATTCTTGATGCCGCGGCAATATTCGACATGCGCATGGTCCGGCTGGCGCGTGCGGTCACCCACCCAGATCATGTGGCCCGAGGTTGCGTACCAGTCGCCGGAAGTTGAATCGACGCGCGTCAGCGCCTCTTCGTAGCCCAGAAGCAGCGCTTCGTGGCTGGTGTAAAAGTCAGTCTCACGCAACGCGTAGTTGGTTTCCGACGTGATCCCCACCGCCGACATGAAATCCATGGTCTCGGTGATGCGGTTCGCCAGCGCCTCGTAGCGCTCGCCCTGCGGGCTGTCGGCAACGAAGCCGAGCATCCACCGATGCACGTTCTCCAGGCTGGCGTAACCACCCTGCGCGAAGGCGCGCAGCAGGTTCAGCGTCGCCGCCGACTGGCGGTAGGCCATCTCCTGGCGCGCAGGATCCGGAATGCGCGACTTCTCGTCGAACTCGATCCCGTTGATGATGTCGCCGCGATAGGACGGCAGCGTCACGCCATCCTTGGTCTCGTTGTCCGACGAGCGCGGCTTGGCGAACTGCCCGGCAATGCGGCCGACCTTCACCACCGGCTGCGAGCCGGCGAACGTCAGTACCACCGACATCTGCAGGAAGACCCGGAAGAAGTCGCGGATATTGTCGGCGCCGTGTTCGGCAAAGCTCTCGGCGCAATCGCCACCCTGCAGCAGGAAGGCCTTGCCGTCCGCTACAGCGGCGAGCTGCTTCTTGAGCTTGCGCGCCTCACCTGCAAATACGAGCGGCGGAAAGGTGGCGATCTGCTTTTCGGTCGCAGCCAGCGCGGCCTGGTCCGGATAGGCCGGAACCTGGCTTATCGGCTTGCTTCTCCAGGAATTCGGCGCCCATTTGGTCATTGTCTTGATCCAGAATATTGTGTCGCCGGGAATGCGGCGGCGGCTTGTGTTCCCCTGATCGGGAAGGCGGCTCAATACACGAAGCCGGCCTCCGATTCCACCCCGGAATCGTCTTGCACGACGGCCGCGCCAACAGTGCTGCTATCCGGAGGATCGGCAACAGACGCGAGGTCTCGACGATAGGACGTGGCAAGCCTCGCGGGATTCAAGTGGCGCGATCCGGCTCATTCGCTACCACCGCGCGAAGACACGCCCCAGAACGAAGCCGGCCCCTGCGAGGATGGCGATGGCCAGGGGATACCATGTCGCCACGAAAAACGGCGAATCGTCGGTGCATTGCGCGGCATAGAATGTCGCCGAAAGCCCCCCCGCCAACAGGCCTGCCACGGCGCCGGCAAGTCCTGGCCGGGTAGGCGCGGAATGCCGCAGCGCGGCGATGAATATGATCAGCGGCGCGATCCCGATAAGCGGAATGAAGATCAGGCAGACCGTGCTGTTGCGGCCGATCCAGAACGCTTTCCACTGGTCGGCCGGCAAGGCAAGGAACTCCGCGCCCACGGCGAAGGCCAGCAATGCCGGTGCGACGATCAGAAGGGCCGTCGGCGCATATAGAGAGGCCCCCGGTCGCGAAAGCCGGAAAATCAGAAACAACGCGCTTGGCGGCAGCGCGTTG
>JBKJRE010000186.1:0-3117 GCA_046594775.1 Rhizobiaceae bacterium
CTGCATCTGGTTGGTCGACTGCTTGAACAACCCACCCATGATCATCGAGGCGATCACCGGCAGCATCTGCTGCAGCACCTGCTGGCTGACGCCGCTCGCCTGCGCCGCCTGGTCGGCCACCGCCCGCGACAGGTCCTTGGAGCCGAACAGATGCCCCAGGATGCCGTTGCCCTCGGCCACGCCCTGCGGCGCGAAGGCCTTCTGCGCATCCTCGAAATATTTGGCGTGGTTGCCGCTCGCCATGGCGCTCATGAAGGCGCCGAGCCCGTAAGGGTCGGAGGTGTTGCGCTTCAGCCCCTGGCTGAAGGCCGGCATCAGCGCCGCGATGGCCGCCTGGGTCTGTTGCTGCGACAATCCGAACTGCCGCGACAGCTGTTCCATCGCCTGGCCGTTCTGGGCATTCGCCAGCATGTCGAATAGGGGAAGCATCGGATCGTTCTCCTCGAAAATTACGCGCCGCCGGCGTCGAGCGTAGTGCCTTTCAGGCAGCGTATGAAGATGTTTTTCCGGCAGCGCACCCGTTGCGCCTCATACGACGCGGAAGCGTTGGCGTTCGTCGCTTCGGCAGCTCTTGTGAACAAAAAGCTGCGCGAAAACGGGCGCAATTTCTCTAACATACGGAAATCGCGCCGTATTTCTGAGTCACGGGAGGCTGCGGACCCGAAATTTATCCACGTTTCAGGGTGTTTTTGCCTAATAGGCATATTCCTGGAAGGCCGGTTCGATCGAGTTGCCCCAGCGCGTGTGGTAGGCCGACAGCATCTCCTCGGCGCTCGTCGTGCCGCGCGCCACGACTTCGTCAAGCGGGCTGAGGAAGCTCGTCTCGTCATAGCCGTCGCGGTTCGTGCGTCCGCGATTGCTCAATCCTTTCCGCGAGATAGCCAGCACCTCGCGCGCCAGGGAGCGTAGCGTGGTGGTGCGGAACGGCGCGTTCATCCCCTGTTCCGGCACGGCGTTGCGCATCGCCAGCACCTCGTCATAGCTCCAGTCCCGGGTCAGCGTTTCCGCGGCGTCCAGCGCCTCCGAATCGTAGAGCAGCCCGACCCAGAAGGCCGGCAATGCGCAGATTCTGCGCCACGGACCGCCATCCGCCCCGCGCATTTCAAGGAATTTCTTCAGCCGGACGTCGGGAAACAGCGTTGACAGGTGGTTCGCCCAGTCGCCGATCGTGGCCATGCCATCCGGCACATCGTCACGCGCCTCGCCCGCCATGAACTGGCGGAAGGTCATGTGCGTCATGTCGTGATAGCGGCCCTCGCGGATGATGAAATACATTGGCACGTCGAGCGCCCAGTCGACATAGTCGAAGAACCCGAAATCGGAGGAAAAACAAAAGCCTAGCAGGCCAGAACGCTGGTTGTCCGTGTCGCGCCAGATGTCGCCGCGCCAGCTCAGGAAGCCGTTGGGGCGGCCTTCCGTGAAGGGCGAATTGGCAAAAAGCGCCGTCGACAGCGGTTGCAGTTTCAGCGAAACCTGCATCTTGCGGCGCATGTCCTTTTCGCTGTCGAAGTCGAGATTCACCTGGATCGTGCAGGTCCGGTACATCATGTCCAGGCCCTTCGACCCGACCTTCGGCATGTAGCGGGTCATGATCTCGTAGCGCGATTTCGGCATTTTGGGAGTTTCGGCGAGCGACCATTTCGGGCTGCCGCCAAGGCCGAGAAAGCGGATGCCCATCGGTTCGGCGATCTCGCGCACCTGCGCCAGGTGCGCGTTGCCCTCGCGGCAGGTCTGGTGGATCGTCTCCAGTGGCGCGCCGGAAAGCTCGAACTGGCCACCGGGCTCCAGGCTGATGGCGCCCTGTCCTGTGGGCTCCACCAGGCCGATGATGCGCCCGGCATCCAGGATCGGGTCCCAGCCGAGTTTCTGCTGCATGCCTTCCAGGATGGCGCGGATGCCATGGTCGCCGCCATAGGGCACCGGCGCGTTGCCATCGACATAGAACGGAAATTTTTCGTGCTCGGTGCCGATGCGCCAGTCCGCCTTCGGCTTGTTGCCTTCGGCCAGATGCGCGACCAGTTCGTCGATGCTCTCGATCGGCCGGAAATCGGTTGTGTCGCGCGCCATTTTGCTTCCTTGCCGCAGCCCCGAAGACCGCCGGCGCTTGATGGACGAAATGTCGGGAGGGGATCAAGCGAATTTTGCTGAGCCAGGGTCAACAGGAATTGATCGTGGTCCTTCATCGCCGAAGGCGGGAACGACGATCTTCACCAGTCCCCGGTCGTCGCCTGGATAACCGCCAGCGCCGCCACCGCCGCCGTATCGGCGCGCAGGATGCGCGGGCCGAGCGGGATCGCCGTCACGAAGGGCAGGGCGCGCAGCATTCTGCGCTCCTCCTCCGAAAACCCGCCCTCCGGCCCGACCAGCAGCCCGAGTTTGCGCTCTACAATGGCCTGCAGCGCGGGCAGGGGATTGTTGGTGTCAGCGCTCTCGTCGCAGAAGATAAGCCGCCGGTCCTTTTCCCAGCCGCCGAGCAGGTTTTCGAATTTTTGTGGTTCGCGCACGTCGGGAATGGCCAGGATGCCGCATTGCTCGGCCGCCTCAACGGCATTGGCGGCAAGCCGCTCTATGCCGAACTTCGTCACCTGCGTATGCTGCGTGATCACCGGTTGCAGCACGCCGGCGCCCATCTCCACCGCCTTCTGCACCAGATAGTCGAGCCGCCCGGCTTTCAGCGGCGCGAAACAGTAGACGAGGTCCGGGACTTTTGGCTGCGGTCGCGTCTGCTCGACTGTTTCCAGCCGCACCGCCTTCTTGCCCTTCGCCGCAACCCGCGCCAGCCATTCGCCGTCGCGCCCGTTAAAGACAAGCAGTTCCGCGCCCTCCGCCATCCGCAGCACATGCATCAGATAGTGGCTCTGCTCCGGACTCCCGTCGATCGAGGCTCCCGGTCCGAGGTCCTGCGGCACGAAAAGCCGCTGCATTTTGTAATTGGCGCGCATGCTGCGAGGAATGCGGCAGGGCGGGGTCGCGGTCAAGCCGCTACACCCTGTCTCCGACATCAGTCGACCCGGCGGTTTCGGCTGTCGGATGCCAAACCGGCTGAAAACCCCGGTTGAGCACCGCAATCGTCGTAACCGGTGTTACCACGCACATTTCGCCGCTATCGAATTCGTC
>JBKJRE010000199.1:0-5036 GCA_046594775.1 Rhizobiaceae bacterium
GCCGGCCCGGCGAGGATGCGGCCATCGATGTCCTTTCTTGTCGGCAGGTGAAAGCTGTCGCCGATGATCGGCGCGGCGCGTCGGAAGACCAGCCGGTAGCCGATGAAGGTGACGATCACCGCACCGCCCATGACGAAGGCGAGCGACGGGTCCCAGCTTCCGGACGGATCGAGAAAATTGAGCACCTTGGCCGGATTGGACATGCCGGAAATCACGAGCCCGACCCCGAACAGGAGCCCGAGGGCGAGATTGACGATGAAGGACATGCGCTGCTCCTCAGATCACGTGGCGAGCGATGAAGACGGTGACGAAGGCGACTGCCATGAAAGTTGCCGTTGCGATGCAGGAACGGAGCGACAGGCGCGACAATCCGCAAACGCCGTGGCCGCTGGTGCATCCATTGCCATAGACCGAGCCAAACCCTACCAGCAGCCCCGCCGCGACCATCAACGGCAGGTTCGATGAAACAGTCTGGCTGATCTCGACACCCGAGAAGGCAACCATTGCGAGCGGCGCTGCCACCAGACCGATGACAAACCCGAAACGCGAGACCAGCGCGCGGTCCGCATAGGGCGGCAACATCCGGCTGGCGATCAGGCTGATCCCGGCAATGCGGCCCTGCCACAGCATCAGCAGAACAGCCGAAAGGCCAATGAGTGCGCCGCCGGTAAGCGAGGCCACGGGCGTGAATTGGGTCATGGTTGTGTATCTCTTGATTGCAGTTGATCTTCGCAAAACAGGCAGCGCACCGAAATTGCAACAATAATGTCGATATTGATAGATGCGCGCCTCGTGGCGCGAAGCGCGGACGCTTGTCAGCATGGCCAGCGATTTTGGGCCCGTGGCCGAACCCTGCCTCGGCCCGATCTCCTATACTGGGCAAAACAGAGATGACCGATGGCAAAAATTGAGATCAGACCCCTGCAGCCCACCGACAATGCAGAGTGGCGCCGCCTGTGGACGCTCTATCTCGAGTTTTACAAGACGACGGTGCCGGAAGAGGTCTACGCCGCCACGTGGCGGCGGCTTTTTGACGGCGGCGAGTATGAGCCGAAGGGGATGCTGGCAATCATCGACGCCAGGCCGGTCGGCCTCGTGCATTATCTATACCATCGTTCATGCTGGTCGCTAGTCAACAATTGCTATTTGCAGGACCTTTTCGCCGAGCAGGCGGCGCGCCGAACCGGCGTTGGCCGGGCGCTGATCGAAGCGGTTCAGGCCGAGGCAGCAAGGATCTGCGTCACCAACGTTTACTGGATGACGCATGAGACCAACGAGGTGGGGCGTCGCCTCTATGATCGCGTTGCGCGCAGAACCGGCTTCATCGAATACGACATGCTTTGACCGCGCGTCACGCGTTATCGCGTGAGTCCAGCCGGCGCAGCAGCAGTTCCTCGTTCTCGAGGTCCCTCGGCGGTTTTCTGCTAAGCGCGGGCAAGTGCCGTGCTGCGGAAGGAGCGCATCGCAGGCCCGGAAACTTGGACGGTCGACATCGGTCGAAACTTCCAGCGAAAGGCAACCAGGTGTCAGGCCGTCTAGCGAATGCGTTTTGCGAACCTCCGCAACAGCGTCTTCACCGGCTTCGCCCGGTTATAGACAAGCGACACGGCGCGGCCTTTGGCGCTTCGCGCTAGGGTCAGATTGTAGAGCGGGATTTCAGTGGAGCCGAAGTCGCTCTTCTGGCGGGTCTTGCCGATGCCGAAGTCGAATCGAACCTTTCCATTCTCATGGCTGCGTTGGATAGTCCCAAAGAGCGACTGCAGACCGGGTGAATATTGGCCGTATTCGTCCAGTTTCGAAGCGCACAAGATCGCGTGATGTGCGTCTTGGTTCACCATCCCGAAATCCGCCGAGATCAATTCCCCGTCCACCAGCATGCCTGAAGTCACAGCTTCGCCCGACGCCGCACCCATCATCGCGACGCCCGTGTAGAAATCAACATAGGGCTGGAGGTGCAGTATATCGTCCTTGAACTTGACGGAGCGCAGATCGCGAATGAACAGTATGGCCCGCTCTATGTCGGCCGGATCGGTGAAGCTAATCCACTCGACGCTCTTTTGGGTTTCCTGCAGCCCGCGCCGCTTGCGCCTTATGCCGTTGCGGAATTTCTTTTTCAGCGTGGTCTTCTGCCATTCCTCGAACGTGCCGTTGCCCAGCCCCAATTCGTAGCCGGCGTTGTCGTTGAGCATGAGTTCTCCGGCGCCCAGAATGGCCGCAACGGCCTCCGGACAGCGCGGTATCTTGCGGAAGATCAGGACGTCCGCTGGAGCCAGACATGCCTTTACCTGGAGCAGGAACGCCTGGTCATTTGACAGCACGTCATGGGTTGCGGTGTCGGCCACGATGCAGTTGTAGTCAGAGACTCCGAGATCGGCCGGCTGCAGCAGGCAGACCGTGGCCGAACGTTGCGACACGAGCGGGATCAGCATCCGCAGATGTCCACCCTCATCACGGCCCGTGACGATGTGCGGTTTCGCGCCGAGGCCGGTCACCAACACCGAATACAGGCAGTGCAGCCATATCGGAGACTGGAACGCGGTCGCGCCTGAGCGTTCGAACAGCGTCCGGTATTCAGCCGAGAGGAAATCGAAATCGCATTCGACACGCGCAGTTATCTGCGTGGCTGCGGGGCTGGCGATATCTACGAACACCTTGGCAACCCCCCTTGGTTGTAATTCTAGTCCGCCGCCGACGGGCATGGCATGGCATCTCGCGGCCCGATGAGTCTCGCCACCGAGCCGTCAAGCCCGGTCAACGCTTTCGATGAATGGCGCAGTATCGCCGCCATGAATATGAAGGAAATCGTCGTCGCTGATACCGCCCCCATAATTCCGAAACCGGGTATTAGAATAAAGAAGCCCACCGCGCGGATCAGCACCGACATCGCGATGATCTTGAGATAGCGGCCTTCATGGCCGGTCAGCATCAGGATCGATCCCGATGGGCCTGCGGCTGCAATGGCCGCCGTTCCGAAGCATAGCAGCGCCAGGGCCGGGTAGTAGGAAACATAGGCTTCGTTGAAGACCATGAGGAAGTACTGGCCGCCGGACAGGATGACGATCATTCCCGCCACAACCACAGCAAGGGTAATGCCCGCCACCGAATTGAGCAGCGTGTTCAACTGCTTGAACTGGCCCCTGAAATACAGGTCAGGAATGTGCCGGGTCGAGAACATGTGCATCGTGTCGGAGGCCGTGGCGAAGGCATTGGCCAGCCGCGTCGTCACGAAATAGGCCCCGGCAATCGCCGGGCTCATCAGATAACCGATGATCAGCACATCCAGATACTGGTTCGAGGCTTCGAGGCAGTTGGAAACCCATAGCTTGAACGAGCGGGCGCGCCAGACTGCGGCGTCGCTGCGTGGTCGAACCAATGCAAAATCCGGGTAAAGCACATGCAGCCGGCGCAGCACGAACAGAAAGTGGAGCAACATGGCGACGATCGCGCCGCCCGAAAATAGGAAGAACACCATGCTGACATTCGCCGCGCCGCCAGTTGCGAGGCACGCGACAAGATAGGCGAGCGCCGGCAGCACGACCAGCAGATTGCCGAAGCCGTCTCCGGCGCCAACGCCAACGGCGGTGCGCACCAGATGCGCCGTGGTCAGCACCGAGGCCTGTGAAACCATGTAAAGGGTCACGGCCGCGGCCAGAAGATAAGCATGCGTCGAGGCAGCCCAGAAATAGAATCCGGCCGCCACGATGGCGCATCCGGCCACCAGGGAGACGAGGCTGAAGCGCAGCGCGCCCTTCAGAAGCGCCTGATCGCCCGACGCCGTATATTCGTTCCACCAGCGCATAATGGAGACCTGTTGGCCGAAAGTCGCCACGATGCAAAACAGGCCGGCGGCCGAAAACAGGATCGAGTAGATGCCGAATTCTTCGGTATCCAGTATCCGTGCCGCCACCATGATGAGCAGGAAATTAGCCACGATCACCGAGCTTTTCATGATGAACACGCTGGCGATGCCGCGCAGAGACGGGTTGCGCAACAGCCTCTGCAGGCGCCCGGATATGCCGGTGTCGGGCAGCCCGGCCGGCGTCCTCTGTTTGCGCAAATCCCTAGCGGACATTGGGCACACAGTTTCGGAGAAAATTCTTCACCGGCTTGGCGTGATGATAGACCAGCGCCACGGCATAGCCTGTTGCCGAGAAGGTCGTCGTGTAGTTGCGGAGCCGGGTCTCTTCGACGCGGAAATGTGTCTTGTAGCCGCTGTTTCCGAGGCCCATGTCGAAGCTGCGGAAGCCATCGGAGAACCGCTTCTTGATGATCTGGTAGATGATCTGGGTGCCCGGTGAGCTTTTGCCGAAGCGCTCGGTATCGGAGCCGATCAGCACCGCGTGGAACTCGCCGTCGCCGACGAGGCCGAACAGCACCGCTATCGGCTTCCCCGCAACATAACTGACATAGGTGATGGCCTCGGCGCTCTCAGCCGCAGCAATTGCGTAGTCGCGATAAAAATCGAAATAGATCGGCTTTTGCAGCAGATCATCCTCGAAGCGGCCGGCGCGCGCTGCGCGCAGGAAGTCGAATGCTTCGCGTATCTCGGCTTCGGTTTCGGCGGCACGGTGCTCATAGCTGCCGAACTCGCGTTCCATCTGCCGCTGCAGTCTGCCGAGTTCCTTGGAGAATTTCTTGCGGATCGTGCGGCTGCGCCAGGCATCGAAGTCGTCGCCGATCTCGCTGTGATAGGCTGCGTTCTCGCCGGCCGTGCCTTTCGATCCCGGAAGCAGTCGGCTGATGTCGAAGTCGTCCTCGCGCACTTTGCGGAACATCAGCACATCGCAGGAACTCGCCTGCGCGCCGATCTGCGCCAGCAACTGCGCGTCGGCGGCAATCATCGTCAGCGTATTTCTGTCTCCCACCACCGAATTGTAGTCGCAGACGCCGAAATCCGCGGGCCGCAATAGCGAAATGCCCTTCGATCGCTGCATGATCAGCGGGATCACGGCAACAAGTGCGTCGTCGCTTCGGTTACGAACGGTTAGCGTATGCTGGGTGGAGTTCAGGCCTGTAACCAGCCTTTCGTGTATCAT
>JBKJRE010000260.1:0-8045 GCA_046594775.1 Rhizobiaceae bacterium
CGCGCCCGATCAGGCCGGCGAAGCGCGCGTAACCAAGAAGTCCAGGAAGGAGCGGGCCGTCGAAGTCGCGCCCGATCAGGCCGGCGAAGCGCGCGTAACCAAGAAGTCCAGGAAGGAGCGGGCCGTCGAAGTCGCGCCCGATCAGGCCGGCGAAGCTCGCGTCACCAAGAAGTCCAGAAAGGAGCGAGCGGAGGAAGTCGCGCCCGATCAGGCCGGCGAAGCTCGCGTCATCAAGAAGTCCAGGAAGGAGCGGGCCGCGGAAGTCGCGCCCGATCAGTCCGGGGAAGCGCGTGTCCCCAAGAAGTCCAAAAAAGAGCGGGCCTCGGAGGGCGCGCCGGAGCTTCGCGTCGAAACTGGCGCCTCAGGCGGGAAAAATCGTAAATCAAAAGTCGACGGGTGTTCGGAGGAGGAGAATTCGGCGGGTCTCTGCTGATTATCGAGACCCATAAACTGGTGTAGCTGACGACATTGGCCGCCTCGTTTCCCGCATGGGCCGGGAAGATCAGGGGCTTCCCTCTGGAAGGCGAGGCGGCGGATGGCGTCAGGCTTAGGAAAGATGCCGCCGGGATGGTTCTGTCGGCGGCCCGTCTCATGATCTGAAGGAGGCGCCGGGAGAGTATCCACGGATTACCCGGCGCTTCCCGTTTCGCCATTTCAGGACGAGCCCCGAGATCATCCACCTGGCGGGGGATGCCGTACATTCGGGCCCCCGGTCCCCATCTCTCCCCATCTCCAGCTCACCCAAAACCAGGATAGCTTTGCTCCTGAAGAGCGAGTTCCCGCGACAGCAGGCTGCCCCGCTTGCGGACGCTAGAGCGCCGGTGGGCTAGCGAAGCGACGTCGCCATGACGCCGCCATCAACGGTGAGCACGGCGGCATTGACCTTTCTCATCAGGGAAAGATTTAGGAAGGCGTCGGCAATGTCCCTCGCCGTCACCTCGATGCCGAGCAAGTTTCCGGCCATGTATTCCTGTGGCGACAGGCCGCGCGCCTGGGCCCGCTCCAGGATCATCTCGTCCGTCATCAGACCACTGCGGATGCGCCCGGCATTCACCCCGCAGCTCCTGATACCCTCGTGGCCGTGATCCACGGCATACTGCTTCATCAGCGCCATCGTTGCCGCCTTCGGAATGCCATAGGGTCCAAACTCCTTGCCGGGATTGACCGACTGGTTCGAGATGTTGAACAGGATGGTGCCGCCCCTGCCCTGTCGCCGGAAGATCCCGATGGCTGCCTGACAGGCATTCTGGTGGCCGAAGAAGTTCAGTTCGAAGCTGCGCCTCAGGTCGTCCATCGGCAGGTCGCCGATTGCGCCCTGCTGGGCAGACCCGGCGTTGGACACCAGAATATCGAGCCCGCCTAGATCCGACGAAATTGCCGCAAATGCCGTCGCGACTGACTGGACATCCGTCACGTCGCAGCCATAGGCCGTGCAGCCAAGGTCCGCCACCAGCGGTTCGAGGGCTGGCTCGTTGATGTCGAGCATGGCAACGGTAGCGCCGGCCTGTGAGAACACGCGGGCGATTTCGCGGCCGATCCCGCTGGCAGCGCCGGTGACCGCGACGACCCTGCCGTCGAACGGCTTTGTGGTTCCCTGGGCCGATGTCTGGAGATCGATCGCAGTCATTCAAGCCGCCTCTGCCTGCTCCAGGTCGCGGAACATCGCGTAGGCCCTGTCGGCGGTCTCACCCTCGTGAACCACCGCTGCAAGAGCCTTCAGCATCGCAATCGGATTTGTCGACTGGAACACATTGCGCCCCATGTCGACACCGGCAGCGCCCTGGTCGATGGCCAGCCAGGCCATCTCCAGCGCTTCGCGTTCCGGAAGCTTCCTGCCGCCGGCAATGACAATCGGCACCGGGCAGCCAAGCGCGATGCGCTCGAAACCTTCCTCGACGTAGTAGGACTTGACGAACTGGGCGCCGAGTTCGGCGGCAATGCGCGTAGCCAGGCCGAAATAGCGGGCGTCGCGTACCATGTCCTTGCCGACGCCTGTGACGGCCATGGTCGGGATGCCGTAGCGCGTGCCCGTGTCGATCAGCTTGACCACGTTGGCGATCGATTTGTGCTCGTACTCGGCGCCTATATACACCTGCGCCGCCATTGCGACGGCACCGAGCCGGATCGCATCGTCAATGTCGACGGCGACCAGCTCATTGGACAGTTCGGTCAGGATCGAATTGCCGCCGCTGCAGCGCAGCACGATAGGCTTGTTGACTTCGGGCTGGATGGTGGAGCGCAGGCCGCCCCGCGTGCACATCAGCACGTCTGCATGTTCGACCAGCGGCGCGATCGACAGGTCCATCCGCTCTAGACCTGTCGTCGGCCCTTGGAAATAGCCATGGTCGAAGGCCAGCATGACCGTCTTGCCGCTGGCCGGATTGAAGATGCGCGACAGCCGGGCCTTCATGCCCCAGTCGTAATGGGCCGCGCCCTTCAGATAGAAACGGCTGGTGTCGGCGGGGCGGTCCTGACCCCAGTCCTTGCCGTCCTTGATGTCATCCAGATCTGCCATGTGAAAACCTTTCCTGTCCCTGCATCGCCGGCGTCATCACGCCGTTGCGGTAAATTCCTGCATTGCCTTGAGGATAAGCGAGATCGAGATCGCGCCCGGGTCGGGGTGACCAAGGCTGCGCTCGCCGAGCGAACGTGCCTTGCCGGTGGTTGCGATCATGTCCTTCGTCGCCTCCACGCCAAGCAGCGCAGCCTCGGCTGCCTCGGAGACGACAGCGGCCAGTCCCCTGCCCACGGCACCGCGGGCAGCCCTGGCTGCCGGACCAATTGCATCGATCATCGTCTTGTGGCCCTCGGTAACGCCGCCGCGCTTGATGATCGCCTCAAGCCCGCTTTCTAGAAAGGAGGCAAAGCGATCGCCGTCGATGGTGTCATGCCCGGCAAAGGCCCGAGAGCCGGCGCGAAAAAGCGTGCCGAACACGGCACCGGCAGCGCCGCCCGTATTCGAGAGGATGGCCGTCCCGACCGCCTTGAACACATCCTCGGGATTTTTGGCCGAACCGGACTCAAGGCTGGCCATCGCGGCTTCGAAGCCGCGGCGCATGCCTATGCCATGGTCTCCATCGCCAATCGCCAGGTCCGCGTCGGTCAGGATATCGGTCTGGTCGATGACGAAACGCGACACTGCCTCAAGCATTCCGCGGCAGGTCTGGGCGTCTAGTGTATCCGGCATTATCGCCTCACATCCTTGAGTAGCCGAGCGACTCGGCCGGCATGTCGAGATAGTGTTTCAATTCGTCGTCGAGCTTCATCAGCGTCACCGAGAAACCGGCCATCTCCTGCACCGTCAACCAGGTGCCGACATCGGTCCGATGCACGTTGATGCCCTCGCGGTCGAGAATCTGGCGAATCCGTCGGTTGACGATGAGCATCTCCATCATCGTGGTGGCGCCGAGGTTATTGATCAGCAACGCCACCTCGTCGCCCTTTCTGAATGGCAGGTCCGAGAGGATCTTTTCCATCAGTTCGTCGGCAACCGCGTCGGCGGGCTTCATCTTCTGGCGCGCGATCCCTGCCTCGCCGTGCGCGCCCATGCCTATCTCGATCTCGTCATCGGCGAGGTCGAAGGTGAGCTTTCCGGTCTCGGGGATTGACCCGGCCGCCACCGCAACGCCCATCGAACGGACATTGGCGACCGCCTTGCGCGCGACGCGCTCGACCTCGTCGAGGCTGTCGAGTTCGGCCGAGGCGCCGCCCGCGATCTTGATCATGTAGATGTCGCCGGCAATGCCGCGGCGGTCATGCATGCGCTCCGGCGGGGCCGCCGCGACATCGTCGGTAACACGGACCGTGCGCACGTCGATGCCGTCATCCTCCAGCATCTCGGCGGCCATGTCGAAGTTCATGTTGTCGCCGGCGTAATTGCCGTAAAGAAAGAGGACGCCGTTGCCGCGATGGACGGCCTTGGCCGCCTCGTAGATGACGTTTGGAGAAGGTGCAGCAAACACCTGGCCGCAGGCCGCGCCGTCGCCCATGTTCTTCCCGACGAAGCCATGAAACAGCGGCTCGTGTCCGCTACCGCCACCGATGAGCAGGGCCACCTTGCCGTCCGGAATGCCGGTCCGGATCAGCGCCGGAATATTTTCGAGCTTGTAGAGCCGGCCGTCATTAGCAGCGACCAGGCCCTCGATCATCTCGGCAACGACCTTCTTGGGGTCGTTCAAAATCTTCTTCGGATTAGCCATGGTTTTCTTCCTCCTCGCTCAGCCGCGCATCGGGCACGTGGTCCATGATCACGAACAGGACGACGCCGGCCAGAAGCACGGGAAAGCCGAACACAAACAGCGAATGCGTAAAGGGCTGGCAAAGCATGGCGAAGCCGCCGAGGATGAGCACGGTCGCCAGGCGGTAAAACCATGCCTTGGTGATAAAGCGTCCCATCAGCCTTTTCCCTCCATCTGCGAAATGCGCCTGCCGCTAGCCGCATCGAAAAGGAACCCGCCGCCTTGCGGGATGCGGAATGAACAGGCGTCGCCCTGGGTGAACGGCATGGAGAGCGGCACCACCTTGCGGAAAGAACCGCCCGGCGTGTCGACCTGGATCGCCCGCTCGAAGCCGCGATTATCGACGGCATAGATAGTACCCGTGCTGGCGCCGGCAGCATCGGCTACGCCGATCTCGATATCCTCCGGCCAGACGCCGAGCAAGACTTTGCCGCCGGCGGCCACCGTCCCGAATTCGCCGATGGGCAGGCGCTGTTCGGCGCCCTTGACAACCACATGTCCCGCGTCGATCACCGCGTCGAAAAACGCCATGGACGGGCTGCCGACCAGCTTGCCGACGATAACATTGGCCGGTCTTGCGTAGATTTGCTCGATGGGCCCGGCCTGCTGGATGACACCGCCGTCGATGATGCCGACGCGGTCGGCGATGGCGATGGCGCCGTGATAGTCATGGGTGGCGTAGAGTATCGTCGAGCGGTGCTGACGATGGATCTGGCGCAACTCTGCCCGCAACTCTTCGCGCAATTTCAGGTCGAGGGCCGACAACGGCTCGTCGAGCAGGAACATCAACGGGCGGCGTACCAAGGCGCGCGCTATGGCGACGCGCTGCTTTTCGCCGCCGGACAACGTGCCGACGTTGCGATCCATAAGATGCGAAATCCGCAGGAGCTCCGCCGTATGGCCGACCCGCTGGCCGATCTCATCCTCGTCTTCCCGAAACGCCGGCGAGCGCAGCGCAAAGGCGATGTTGTCCTTGACGTCGAGTACGGGCAGGAGGTTGAAGCCTTCGAAAACGATGGCGACGTCGCGGCTTACCGGGTCGGCTTCTGTGACATCCTGTCCGGCCAGTATGACGCCACCGTCATCAAGGTCGATCAGGCCTGCCGAAGCAAGCAGCGTCGAACTCTTGCCGGCGCCGGTCGGGCCGAGCAGGGCGAAAATCTCGTTGTCGTTGACCGTAAGGTCGAGTCCGCGCAATGCGGTCTTGCCGCGATAGGCTTTGCGCAATCCATTGAGCTGAAGCATTGGAGCCGCGGTCATGCTGCTGACTCTGCCCCGACGCGGCGCCCGGTGTCGGCATCGAAGAACAGCAGGCCCTCCGGTTCAAAATGGACCCGGCCATCGGAACCCGCCGCAGACTGCCGCTTGTCGACGCCCTGGTAGAGGTTGTCACCGATGCGAAAAGAGAAGAAGCGCTCGCGGCCGACCGAGAATATGTCGTCAACAGGAAGCTCGACACCGGCCGACATCTCGTCGGTGAGGTGGACATTGAGCGGACGCACGCCGAGTTTTAACGGCCGCTTCGATGCAAGCGCCCAATTCGGCAATCGATCGCGCTTCTCGGTGAGCATCACATCGCTGTCGCCTAATCTGAGCCCGCCGATGACCGGCACGAGGTCGATGAGGTTCATCGAGGGTGAGCCGATGAACTGCCCGGCGAAGACATTGATCGGGTCGAAAAACATGCGGTCGGGTTCAGAAACCTGCACGATGCGGCTGTCGTTCATCAGCACGATGCGGTCGGCCAGCGACATGGCTTCGCGCTGGTCGTGGGTAACGTAGATCGTCGTGACGCCGAGCTGGCGCTGCAGATGACCGAGTTCCCAGCGCATCTCCTCGCGGAACTGTTCATCGATCGCCGAAAGTGGTTCGTCGAGCAACAGCACCGCCGGGTCGCGGATGACAGCGCGTGCCAGGGCAACCTTCTGACGCGCCCCGGGTGGCAAGGCGCCCGGGTAGCGGCGCAGTTCGTCGCCAAGCTTGAAGACCTCGGTCACCCAGTCGAGCTTGCGCGCAATCTCGGCCTTGGCAATACCGCGCGCCTTCAGCGGAAAGACGATGTTCTCCTTGATGCTGAGATGCGGGTAGAGCGAGACGAACTGGAACACCATCGCGATGTTGCGCTCGCTCGCCGTGAGGTCGTTGACACGCTCTCCGTCAAACAGCACGGCGCCGCGCGTTGCATTCACCAAGCCTGCGATGCAGCGCAAGGTCGTCGTCTTGCCGCACCCCGAGGGTCCGAGATAGACGACGAATTCGCCGTCCTTGACTGTCAGGCTTACATCGTCGACGGCCTTAAAGGAGCCGAACTCGATGGTCAGGTTCTTGAGCTTGATCTCTGCCATCAGTACTTTTCGCCCATCTTTGTCAGGTGTCGGACGAGGATCATCGACAAACCGATGATGATAACAAGCAGGATGACGGCGAGCGCCGACGCCTCGCCGGTGTAAAAGTAGCTGAAAGCTGTCTTGGCTACCGCAAACGACACCGTTTCCGTGCTTGAACCCGGCCCACCGCCGGTCAGCGCCACGAACAGATCATACTGCTTGAAACTGTCGATCAGGCGCAGGATCAGCGCGATAAACAGCACCGGCGCCGACATCGGAAGCGTGATGCGAAAGAACCGATAGGCCGGACTGGCTCCGTCAACCGCAGCAGCCTCGTATATGGTTTCTGGAATACCACGAAAGGCTGCGGTCGCCAGAAGCACGATGAATGGCGTCCACATCCATGTGTCCGCAGCGGCGGCTGCCCACAGGGCGGCGGTGGTCTGGCCCAGCCAGTCGACCTTGGCGACCCCGACGGACGACAGCATATAATTGATTATGCCCCACTCCGAATTCAGCATGTAGCGCCACAGGAAGCCGACGACGACCGGCGACAGCATCATTGGCATCATCAGCACGGTGAAGATGACGTCGCGACCGCGAAAATTCTTCTGCATCTGGTAACCGACGAAGATGCCGATAAGCATCTGGAGGGTGACACAGATGAAGACGAACTTGCCGGTGAAGATGAAGCGTTCCCACAATTCCGGATCCGACAGCAGGAACGTGTAGTTGTGGATGCCGACCGGCTTCATCGCGCCCTGGCGCAAGGCGGAGAAATTGTAGAACGAGTAGTAGATCAGCGAGAAGATCGGATAGGCGACCATAAAGAGCAGGATCGCCAGCGTCGGCGAAAGAAAGCCGAAGATCATCAACCGACCGGAAGATCGCTTGCGCAACTGGTTTTGTCGCGCCGCGTGGTCCGCAGCCCGAGCGTCGGGCGATGTGGGGCTATTGCTGGCGACCATCCCTTTACCTCCTGCCCAGCACGCCGAAAGTCATGCCCATCAGCAGGTGTTTGCGGATCAGGTAGAAGAAGATCAGCACAGGGATGATCAGAACCACGCCGGCAGCGCAAATCTGCGTCCACTCGATGCCGGTAGCGCCAGAGGCGGCGGAAATCTTGACCGGCAGCGTCTTCGCCTGCGTGGTGGTCAGGATCGAGGCGAAGGCGAATTCGTTCCAGGCGAAGATGAAGCAGAAGCCGGCGGTCGCGGCAATGCCTCCCTTGACCATGGGCAGGACCAGCCGGGTGAAGGCGTACATGCGGGTATAGCCGTTAACGATGGCTATTTGCTCGACCTCTTTCGGAACCCCGTCGAAGAAGCCCTTCATGATCCAGGTCGCCAGACCGACATTGGCGAAGATGGCGACGAGGATGAGACCGAAACGCGTATCGGCAAGCCCGAGCCGCGCAAACATCAGATGATAGAAAACCAGCACCGCCACGGGCGGCAGCATGCGTGTCGACAGGACGAAG
>JBKJRE010000347.1:0-2588 GCA_046594775.1 Rhizobiaceae bacterium
GCAATCGGCAACATCTGCGACCTGTACAGCCGCAAAGAGTGCTGGAATTATCTCAAGGAGGCAGGATATGCGTCCGATTAAATGTCCGGCGCTCTAGGCGCGTGCTTGGCGAGCGCATCTCCGCCTTGCCCCATGTCGCGCAGACCTCGACCTTCGTGGCAATGGAGACGGTCAAGGACAGGTCTTAGCTACTCTGAAAGCGTGCCGAGAAAGGCAATGAGTTGCCGACGCTCCCGGTCCGAAAGCGTGATCGGATGGAGTTCCGACACGCCCGAAGGCGCAGCTGGCGCATTCGCATAGTGGTTGACCACTGCTTCGAGCGTGGCAAACTGGCCCGCATGCATGTAGGGCGGCCGAGTCGCCGCGCCGCGCAGCGATGGCGTCTTGTAGGCGCGCAGCAGGCGCGGTCCCGCCTTCACCATGAAGCGCAACTCGCCACAGGCCTCGGGCCCGGCATCGCTGAACGCGCCAAGGCAGTTGAAAGGATCGGCTGCGACCTCTCTGACGCCCGTATATCTGCCGAGATCCTCCGGCAGCCCTGATACGGTCGGAACGCCGGTATTGTGGAAGCGGTCGTCGGTGAAACGAGGACCCGTATGGCAGGTCGAACAATTCGCCCTGCCGATGAACAGCCTCAAACCGGCGATCTCGTCGGCTGTCAGCATCGCGTTGCCTTCAGGCTTCCTTCCCTCGAAGGCGGCCTTTGCGAAGCGGTCGAACCTGGTTTCCTCTGGCTGAATGGACCGCACGAAAGCCGCGAGCGCCTTGCCGAGGTTGGCAAAGACCTGGTCGACATTGGCACGTTGCGTCTCTTCCATGGCCTCCCACGCGGCGATCTCATCGGCCGCGCCGCGCGGGCCTGCCCTCTCCGGAACAGTGGACAGATCCGGCAGGGGTCCGAAAATCCGCCGGTAGCGATCCGAAAAATAGTCTGCGACCAGATGGGCATAGGTTGCCCGCGTACCGGCATGCTCGACCGGCTCTTCAAGCGGCGTCAGCGCCTGCGCCCACAGACTGTCGCGACGGCCATCCCAGAAGAACCATGGGCTGAAGGCGACGCCTGCAAGCGGCATCGTGCGGCGGTTCGTCGTGCCAACCGCTTTGGCGCGCGGCAGATCGTCCTGAAACTGCCGGTCGACGAGATGGCAGGTGCCGCACGAGACGTTTCCGTCACGGCTCATGCGCTGCTCGAAAAACAGCGTCGCGCCGAAGGCCGCTGCCGCCGGGTCGTCGGCGTATCGGTTGGTCGGATCGGCAGGCAAAGGCGGCAGTGCGGCAAGCGACATCGCCGCGACCTTAGTCCTCTCTGCCTCGCTGAAATCGTCACCGCCACGGCCCGGCAGAATTCCGGCTGCCATCAGGAAAACTGCCACAAGGGATAGCCTGTAAACGCGCATGTTCGTTCTGCATCACCGGGTTGAATGTGACCGAATCGCCGCCTGGCGCCCAAAGGGACGAGGCCCTTGGTCGCGAAGCATGGCGTCAGATCGCCCGAAAAGCTATAGCGGCGCGACACGGAGGATGATGATGCCACGAAAGGGAATCGTCGCCATAGGCGAGTGCATGCTCGAACTGTCAAGCGCAGGCGGCGCGGACTGGCGCATGGGATTCGCCGGCGACACCCTGAACACGCTTTGGTCGCTGAAGGCCCTTTCCGGCCCTGACCGCACCGCCAACTACATTTCAGCCTTTGGCGACGATGCATTCTCGCGCGATCAGATCGCATTCCTCAAGGAGAACGGCATTGGAACCGGCGCCAGCCCGGTGATCGCCGGTGCCCGGCCCGGCCTCTACGCTATTACGCTGAATGGCGCCGAACGCTCTTTCACCTATTGGCGCGGGGATTCTGCGGCCAAAATGCTGGCATCCGACTCAACCGCATTGGCAAAAAGTCTTCTAAATCAGTCTCTTGTCTATTTTTCCGGAATCACTTTGGCAATTCTGGATTCGGCAGCGCGCAAGGTGCTTATGGATGCCATTGCCGTCGCCCGCGAGAGTGGCGCAACGATTGCTTTCGACGCCAATTACCGGCCACGGCTGTGGCCGTCGGTCAAGGAAGCCCGCGCCGCCATCAACGCGGCGCTGGCACTGTCCGATATTGCCCTGCCGACCTTCCCAGACGAGGAGATGCTGTTCGGCGACGCTTCGCCGGAGGCAACGGCTGAACGGGTTGCCGCCGCAGGAGTGGCCGAGGTGGTGGTCAAAAACGGCGAGCATGCGGCGCTGCTTCGGTGCGACGGTGAATTAGCCTACATATCGGCCGAGAGGGTCGTGAAGCCGGTCGACACCACAGGTGCCGGCGATTCCTTCAACGGCGGCTATCTAGCGCCGCGACTTGCTGGCCAAAGTCCGTCGCAAGCCGTGCGAAGCGCACACCGCGTGGCGGCGGCCGTGGTGCAGGTGCGCGGTGCGCTGGCGCCCTTCGAAGGCCTCCAGGCGGCTTTCAACAGCCAGGGCCGGACCGCGGACCCCTAGAGCGTTTCAAGGTTAGATTGAATCATTCTGCCGGAAGCAATTCGAGACAAGGTCGAGGGGTTTGGCGAAGGTCGTACCGGGTGGTACGACCGAGACGAAGCCCGATGGATTTG
>JBKJRE010000351.1:0-10162 GCA_046594775.1 Rhizobiaceae bacterium
CGCGGCCATCAAAGGCCGCACCATCCACGCCTTCCACACCGAAGGCGCCGGCGGTGGGCATGCCCCCGACATCATCAAGATCGCCAGCCACCCCAACGTCATCCCCTCCTCGACCAACCCGACCCGGCCCTACACCCGCAACACCCTGGCCGAGCATCTCGACATGCTGATGGTCTGCCACCACCTGTCGCCCTCGATCCCGGAAGACATCGCGTTCGCCGAAAGCCGCATCCGCAAGGAGACAATCGCGGCCGAGGACATCCTCCACGACATGGGCGCCTTCTCGATCATCTCGTCGGACAGCCAGGCCATGGGCCGCGTCGGCGAAGTGCTGATCCGCTGCTGGCAGACCGCCGACAAGATGAAGAAGCAGCGCGGCGCCCTGCCCGAGGAAACCGGCGACAACGACAATTTCCGGGTACGCCGCTACATCGCCAAATACACCATCAACCCGGCCATCGCGCACGGCCTGTCCAGGGAGATCGGCTCGGTCGAAGTCGGCAAACGCGCCGATCTCGTGCTGTGGAACCCGGCCTTCTTCGGCGTCAAGCCGGACATGATCCTGCTCGGCGGCATGATCGCTGCGGCCCCGATGGGCGACCCCAACGCCTCGATACCGACGCCGCAGCCGGTGCATTACCGGCCGATGTTCGGCGCCTATGGCAAGGCGATCACCAATTCCTCGGTCACCTTCGTGTCGAAGGCGGCCCTCGACGACGGCCTGCGCTCCAAGATCGGCGTCGACAAGCAGATGGTGGCGGTCGAAAACACCCGCGGCGACATCGGCAAGCGTTCCATGGTGCTGAACGACGCGACCCCCGATATCGAGGTGGATCCGGAAACCTACGAGGTCCGTGCCGACGGCGAACTCTTGACCTGCCAGCCGGCCACCGTACTGCCGATGGCGCAGCGCTATTTCTTGTTTTAGGCGCTGCGAGCAACCTCGAAGGACCTGCCGTGAAACTCTCCACCAACACCGACTTCACAAAACTGGCGCGCGCCGGCGCAGTCGTCCGCGCCGCCGACCGCCCGGCCGATGTCGCGCCCTTCGACCATGCCGTTCTCGCGCATGACGAGCGGCATCTGCGCCGCCGCGTCATCGAACTGGCCGGAGGCGAGAAGGTTCTGGTCGACCTGCCCGAAACCATCGTGCTCGGCCATGGCGACCTGCTTGTGCTGGAAGACGGCCGCCACGCGGAGATCCTGGCCGCGGCGGAAGAGCTCTACGACATCCGCGCGCGCGACGCCCAGCATCTCACCCAACTCGCCTGGCATATCGGCAACCGCCATCTCGCGGCAGCCGTCGAGCCGGGACGCATTCTCATCCTGCGCGACCATGTCATCAGGGCGATGCTGGAGGGGCTCGGCGCCACCCTCACCGATACGCTGGAGCCTTTCGTGCCGCTCACCGGCGCCTATTCCGGCCACGCCGCGCATTCCCACGGCGATCACGCGCACGACAGCCACGGCGACCTCGATGCCCATGGACGCAGGCCGGGCGACCCGCATTACGGCCACAGCCATGGCTGAAGCCGCGTCCGGGCTGCTGCGCCTGATGACCTGGCTGTCGCCGGCCTTTCCGGTCGGCGGATTCTCCTATTCGCACGGGCTCGAACGCGCCGTTCACGACGGGCTGGTCACCGACCGCGAGAGCCTGTCTCACTGGCTGGGCGCGCTCATCGAACTGGGCTCCGGCTGGAACGACGCGGTGCTGTTTGCCGAAGCCTGGCGCCGCGCCAAGACCGGCGACACGCTCGACGACCTTGCCGAACTGGCCGAAGCGCTCGCCGGATCGCTGGAGCGCCACCGCGAAACAACGCTGCAGGGCGCCGCCTTCCTCACCGCCGCCGGCGGCTGGCCACACCCCGTGCTGGCGCGACTGCCTCGGGACTGCCCCTATTGCGTGGCTGTCGGCGCGGTTTGCGGCGCGCATGGCATAGGGATCGGCGAGGCGCTCCCGGCCTATATGCAGGCCTTCGCCGCGACGCTGGTCCAGGCGTCGATACGGCTCGGCGTCACCGGCCAGGCCGGCGCTGTCGAGACGAACGCCGCGCTGGAGCCCGCCGTGCTCGCCGCCGCGGCGCGCGCCGCCCAATCGGGCCTCGACGATCTCGGTTCGGCCACTATACTCTCCGACATCATGGCGATGCGACACGAGACGCAATATTCCAGACTGTTCCGGACATGATGGCGCTGTCGCTGCTTTTGGCCGGCGTTCTCGTGGCTCTCGCCGCCCTGCACGCCTATTGGGGATTTGGCGGCCTTTGGCCGGGACGGGACCCGACGGACCTCGCCGCGCACGTCGCCGGATTCGCCGACAGCGAGGCGCCGCCACCGCCCGGCGCCAGCCTGGTCGTCGCCGCTCTGCTCGCCTATTGCGCCACGGTGGCGCTGGTGCTCGGCGGCGTCATCGCCAGCCCCTTGCCGTTCTTCCTGCTCGGACCCTCGGCGCTGGTCATCACGCTGGTCTTTGTGGCGCGCGGCATCGCCGGCTATACGTCGGCCTGGCGGCGACTTACGCCGCGGCAGCCCTTCGCCCGGCTCGACCGGCTGTTCTATTCGCCGCTCTGCCTCGTCATCGGCGCCGGCTTCTTCACGCTCGGCATAAGGGGATTTTCCGCATGAGTTCGCAAAACGGACCGCTTCGCATCGGCATCGGCGGACCCGTCGGCTCCGGCAAGACGACGCTGACCGAAAAACTCTGCAAGGCGCTCAGCGCGGAATTTTCCATCGCCGTCGTCACCAACGACATCTACACCAAGGAAGACGCCATGATGCTGGCCAGGCTTCAGGCGTTGCCGGAAGACCGCATCATGGGCGTCGAGACCGGCGGCTGCCCGCATACCGCGATACGCGAGGACGCCTCCATCAACCTGCGGGCCATCGCCGAGATGAACCGCAAATTCCCCGATCTCGACATCGTCTTCATCGAATCGGGCGGCGACAATCTGGCGGCGACCTTCTCGCCCGATCTCGCCGACCTGACGCTCTATGTCATCTCGGTCTGCCAGGGCGAGGAAATCCCGCGCAAGGGCGGCCCAGGCATCACGCGTTCCGACTTCCTGGTGATCAACAAGAGCGATCTGGCGCCCTATGTGAACGTTAATCTCGACGTGATGCAGAGCGATGCGGCGAAACAGCGGGGCAAGCGCCCCTTCGGTTTCACCGACCTGTCGCGTGGCAAGGGGCTTGAGGCGGTGATCGATTTCATCGTTGAAAATGGCGGCTTGCAGGCGGCGCGCCCGGCGGCCTGATTTCGTGCCTGTCTGATAGGCGGGCTCAAGCCGCCCTGCGCTCGCCCGTCAATCGCCAGATCGCGACCGGCCGCGCCCGGCCCTTGACCGCCACCTCGCCAAGCGATTCGAACAGGAAGGCTTCGCCGGCCGCACTCACCACCTCGCCGCTCACCAAAATCACCACTGGAGCATCCGCGATGAAGTCGGACGCTACCGATTCGAGGCGGGAACACACATTCACCGTGTCGCCGATCACGGTGTAGTTCATGCGCGTCCTGGCGCCGATGCTGCCGACAATCAGCGGACCGGTATGCAGTGCGATCTTCAGCCGAAGCGCCGGCTTCGCGCCCTGCGCATGTCTGGCTTCGATGGCCTTTGCCATGGCCAGGGCCGCGCGGCAGGCGCGCTCCGCGTGGTCGTCGATTGCTTCAGGCGCGCCCCAGAAGGCCATCACCGCATCGCCGATATATTTGTCGAGCGTGCCGTTTTCGGCCTCGATGCAATTGTTGATGATGCCGAAATGGTTGTTGAGCATCGCCGCGACCTCGGCGGGCGGCATGTTTTCAGACAGCGCCGTGAAGCCGACAATATCGGCGAACATCACGGTCAGCTCCACCTCGCGGGCGTCTGTGTCGGGTCCGCCCGTCACGCTCATCAACCGGCGCACGAGCTGGTGCGGCACATAGGCCTGGAACCATCTCAGGCCCTGTATCATCCGGTTGAAGGCCTGCGCCTGCTCGTCGATCTCGCGAATCCGCGACCCCTTGAGCGGCTCGATCGCATCCAGTTCAAGCCTTTCGATGCTGCCGGCCGCCGCCGAAACGGCCCGCATCGGCCGGGCGATCCGGCGCGCCAGGAGAAGCGCTGCCGCAAGCGAAACCACGAGCATCCCAAGGCTGATGCCGATGGACCCGACGAGCCGCCTGATCTGCTCGCTCACCGCCTCGGCCGGCACATGCACGCCGATGCGCCACGGCACATCGCCATAGTCGTTGCTGATGCGCGACAGGATGAGGTCGCCTGAATTGCCCTCCCCGGACTCGCGTATATCGAGACCTTCCCAGCCCGGCAGCTTGACGGGCCTGGCGCTGGCAAACCCGGCAAGCACCGGGTCGTCGATTTCGTTCACCGACAGCATCGCCTTGTCGGGCGACAGCAGGTGCTCGTATTTCTCGTCCAGCATCGCCGGATGCGCCAGCACGCGGTCGTCGCCATAGAGCACGAAGGCGGTCAGGTCTTTCCGGTTCAGCGTGCCGACGAAGCGCGACAGCGCCTCGAGCGAAATGCCCGTCGCGATCGACCCGACCGCTTCCCCGTCGCGCTGCAGCCGCGAGCCGATGGTGATGAAGGTCTCGTTGTTGAGATGGTAGGGCGCGGCCCAGACCAGATCCTTGGCCTTGGCGAGACCGGACATGAAGCTGTCGAATTGCGGAACGTCTCTCTGGGGATCGTTCGTGACGAGGACTTCGCCGGTTTCGTCGCGGTATACCGAGACGCCGCTATTGTCCTCGCGCCACAGCACGACGCCGCCAAGCTGCGGGGCTGGCGCCAGCGTGCCCGTTAGCACCTCCCCGAGGCGCCTGGAATCGGCGATGTCCAGAGATCCGCTGGCGACGCTCCGGCTGATCGCGGTGACGAGATTGCGCCCCGGCATGAGATGCTCGGCAACGCCGCGTTCGACCAGCGATATCGTCAGCTCCGCGCGCTGCCTTGTCAGATCGAGCGTGTTCCTGATGCTGGCGGCCGCCGAAACGAACAGGATGGTTCCCGCTGCGATCGCCGTCAGGCCGCCCAGCGCCAGCATCAGGATGATGGTGATACGAAACCGCATGCTTGCCGGATGTCGCACGTTTGCCGGCGCGCGAGCAAGGGCGGGGTAGGACGCGGTACATTGCGCGGTTCGCTGCGCAGGATGGCTGCCCCAATCGAAACGGGTTGCGTGGAAAGGCCGCGCGGGGCATTCTTGGCGCTTCACGCAAGGATCAATCCATGACCGTCGCCCATCTGCAGCAGAAGCCGCTGACCAACCTGCCCCACTACGAGGAGCGCGTCGATCTCGCCGCCGCCTTCCGCTGGACGGTGCGGCTCAACATGCACGAGGCCGTGGCCAACCATTTTTCGCTGGCCGTCAACGACGACGGCAGCCAGTTCCTGATGAACCCCAACCAGGTGCATTTCTCGCGCATCAGGGCGAGCGACCTGCTGCTGGTCGACGCCAGTGATCCCGAGACGCTGACCGGCCCGAACGCGCCGGACCCCACCGCCTGGGGCCTGCACGGCGCCATCCATCGCAACGTGCCGCATGCGCGCTGCGTCATGCATGTCCACTCCATCCACGCCACGGTGCTGGCGTCGCTCGCCGACTCGCGCCTGCCCGCGATCGACCAGAATTCGGCAATGTTCTTCGACCGCCAGATCATCGACAGCCACTATGGCGGGCTGGCCTTCGAGGAAGAGGGCGAACGCTGCTCTTCCCTGTTCACCGACCCGAGGCAGAAGGTCATGATCATGGGCAATCACGGCGTGCTGGTCATCGGCGACACGGTGGCCGACACGTTCAACCGCATGTTCTACTTCGAGCGCGCCGCCGAAACCTACATCAAGGCGCTGTGGACCGGCCAGAAGTTGCGGGTTCTGTCGGACGAGATCGCCGCGAAGACGGCGGACGAGATCGATGCCTATCCCGACCAGGCCGACCGCCATCTGTCGGAACTCAAGCTGATCCTCGACGAGCAGGAACCCGCCTATCGCAACTGAGTCTCCGTGCCGCCCGACCAGTCGCGGCAAATCAGGCGAAGGGGCCCCGGCGCGCGGTGGAAAGCGCCGCCGCCCCGGGATCACGATCAAGGCTACTCTTGGATCAGCCGTGATACCGCGGCAAACGGTAGCGCTGGCGGCAACTCAACGGAGGCGGCGTTGTGAAACAGAAAGTGAAGCTGACCGCGAGATGTATGTGCGGTGCAGTCAGGATTTTCGGCGCCGCGAATGAACCTAAAGTGACGGCCTGCCACTGCGACATGTGCCGGCGCTGGTCGTCGGGGCCGTATTTCGCGCTATCGTGCGAAAACGTAACTTTTGAGGGCGAGGAAAGCATAAAGAAGATACGTTCATCCGATTGGGCCGAACGTGGATTCTGCAAGAAATGCGGGGCAAACCTATTTTATCACATCATCGATAGTAGCAGCTTCCAAATTGCCGCCGGACTTCTTGATGATCAGTCATATTTGCGCCTCTCCCTGCAGGTTTTCATCGACAGGAAGCCGCCCTTTTATACATTGGCCGACATTACGAAAACCATGACTGGCGCAGAAGTCTATGCTGCGTACGCTCCTCCCTCTGATTGATTCCTCAACGCGGTTTGTCCGCATCGCGGTCGTTGGCCATGTTCGTCGCTAGCCGGATATGCGGTTCGAAGCGTCGGAGTCAGACCAGCAGGGTCAGGATCTAGTCCAGCCCGAGCAGCCTGCGAACGTCGTCGGCGCTTTCTGCCACGAGCGCGCCGTCCGGACCCGCCATCGGCTTTTCGGGCCAGAAGATGGTCTTCATGCCGGCGGCGATCCCGGCGGTCGCCCCGGTAAAACTGTCTTCCATGACGAAGGTCTCGGCCGGGTCGATCCCGGTCAGCCACGCGGCGCGCAGGAACGGCTCCGGATGCGGCTTGCCCTCGCGCACGTCGTTTCGGCTGACCGATTTCAGCCCCGGCTCGACCAGGCCGACGGCGCCGAGATTGGCGTCTATGATCAGCCGGTCGGAGTTCGACACCACGGCCTGCACCACGCCCTGACGCTGCAGATCGCGAAAGATCTCCAGCGCGCCCTGGCGCGGACGAAGCGTCACCGCATGCAGCAGATAGTAGTCGTATTTGCGGCGGATCCAGTCATCGAAGGGGAGGCTCAGCCCGAACTCGTCGCGCATCATCTCGTAAACCGGCCGCGCCGCCTGTCCAAGGACGCGCTCATGCAGATCGTCCGGCGGCGCGATGCCGACGCTTTCGAGCGCCGCCGTCAGCGCCTGATCGTGCAGCGGTTCGCTGTCGACCAGCGTTCCGTCCATGTCCCAATATACGGCTTTCGGCATCGGCGAGATTCCTTTTGACCGATTGATAGAGGTTTCGGGGCGGAAGATAAACCGGCGGAGCACACGCCCCCACTGCGAGGTCACCCGCCATCGCAAACGGTTCCCGAACCGCTTGAGTTGCGCGCAAACCGCCACTCCCCCATCCGCCCCAGGCCCTGGTGAACAAATTCCTGCGCGGATTTCGCGCCAATCCGCCTAAGCCCATCATTTCGCTCGATGTTTTCGCGTCATCTTTTATCAACGCGCTTTTTTTATCCACGTTTCCGGCGATTTTCGGCCTTTCGTCTACACATATTGACCGATCACGCGATGCTTTCCTGCTTTCCGGTGAACAGCCGTTTGGTGAGCAATTGCCTCAAACAATGAATAATTGCGCACCCCGGCAAATCCTGCGACACTCTCTCAAACCGGAGGCAATGGCGGGCGAATATGGGCAAACTGCGAAGGTGGGGTGGATGAACGTGCGAGCGGCAGGCGACAATTCCAGACTGGACGAGGCGGCGCGCGCCGGCTGGCTCTACTATGTCGCCGGCAACACCCAGGACCAGATCGCCGCCAAGCTCGGCGTTTCGCGCCAGTCCGCGCAGCGCCTGGTGTCGCTGGCCATGTCGGCGGGGCTGATAAAGGTCCGGGTCGACCACCCGATCGCCAGTTGCCTCGACCTGTCGGCGCGGCTCAAGAAGCGCTTTGCGCTGGACGTCGCGGAAGTGGTGCCCAGCGACCCGGACTCTTCCTCCACAACGATCGGCATCGCCGAGGCCGGCGCCGCCGAGATCGAGCGCTGGCTGAAATCCGCCGAGCCCATCGTCATGGCCATCGGCACCGGCCGAACGCTGAAGACGGCGATAGAACAGTTGGCGCCGATGGACTGCTCGCGCCACAAGGTGGTGTCTCTCACCGGCAACATCGCGCCCGACGGTTCGGCGGCCTACTACAACGTCATCTTCACCATGGCCGACCGGATCAAGGCGCGGTCCTTCCCGATGCCGCTGCCGGTCATATCTTCGTCTCCGCAAGAGCGCGAAATGCTGCACGGCCAGCCGATGATCAAGCCAACGCTGGCGCTCGCCGCCCGCGCCGACGTCACCTTCGTCGGCATTGGCGACCTTGGCAACAGGGCGCCGCTCTATGAGGACGGCTTCATCACCGAGGCCGAGCTGAAGGCGCTCCAGAAAGCCGGCGGCGTCGCAGAAATCGTCGGCTGGGTTTTCGACCGGGACGGCAAGCTGATCGAGGGCGTCACCAATGACCGCGTGGCTTCCGCGCCGCTGCCCTCGCGTGAACGCTCGCTTGTCATTGCGCTGGCCATGGGCGAGCGCAAGCTGCCGGGCATTCTCGCGGCCGTCACCCGCCGCCTGGTCAACGGGTTGATCACCGACGAACGCACCGCCGAGGCCCTTCTCGCCGCCGGTGAAGACCGCCGTCGAGGCGACCGGAGGTCCGCGACAGGCCGCATGCGGCCGTGTGCGGTCATTTCCCGAACGGCTTCCCGGCTCCCCTTCGGTTTCCTGCGAGCGCACGGGCCGGGCGACAAGGCGGTCTGGGCTTAGGAATGCCTCGAATTTTAACCGTCCGGCACACGGCTGCGAAAGGAAATTCTGCGATTTTGGCCAAGGATTGCTGGAAACGCCGCATCGTCAGGCTTTCCAACCTCTCGTAACCAAAAGGAACCCGGCCATGAGCCCAGCCAAAAAACTCTTCATTGCAGCTCTGTGCGGCGTCGCCGTCAGTGCGCTTCCCTTCGATTTCTCACGCGTTGGCGCCGGAAGCGGCGAAGTCCACGCCAAGGGCGGCAATGGCGGCGGCAATGGTGGCGGCAACGGCGGCGGGAATGGTGGCGGCAAGGGTGGCGGCAAGGGTGGCGGCAAGGGCGGAAGCAATGGCAACGCCGGCGGAAGTGCGGCATCGCAAGGCAAGTCGGCATCGGCGGCCGGTGGCGTGAAGTCGGCGTCAAAGTCCAGCCAGGGCACGGTGAAATCGGCGGCAAAGTCCAATCAGGGCGCGCTGAAATCGGCGGCAAAACAGAAAGTCGCAGCTGTCGCCAAGGAAAAGAACCTCAATGCGCAGCTCGGCTCGCTAAATTCGCTCAAGCGCAACATCAACGCCTATATCAATTCCAAGAGCCCGAAATTCGCGGCGGTTCAGGCCTTTGTCGTCGCCTCGGCGCAATACGAGATCGCCACCGAAGCGCTTGGCGACGCCACTGCCGCCGTCGCTGCCCGGCAGGCCGAACTTGCCACGCTGAACACCGAGCTTAGCGGACTGACGGGGATGACCGACGCGGAAATCGCCGCCCTCACGGCCGAGGATCAGGCCGCGCGCGTCGATAAGATCGGCCAGCTAGAGACCCAGGTCGCCGAACAGGCGGGCCTGGTTGCGGCCGCCGAACAGGCGGCGCTCGACGCTCAGGCGGCCGCCGATGCCGCCGCAGTCGGGACCGACGATGCATCGCTGCAGGCGGCGCTTGAGGCCATGTCCAACAAGACCGTCAACGACGACGTGACGGCCTGGGCGAAGGACGTCCTGGGCGTCGGCGCCGCCGTCGGCAAGATCGATCAGATGAAGGACGCCCTGAACGCGACCGCCACGGAAGCCGACCCGACGACCGCCACGGAAACCGACCCGACGACGGACCCGGACACGGTGCTGTCGACGGACCCGGAGATTGAAGCGGCGCTTTAGCCGAAAGGTGGCGCGACGCCTGAGCTTTGCAGGCGTCGCGCCTTCCGTCTGAACGATTGCTGAGGCGTTCCGCCGGGCGCACCGCGCGACCGGGTGACGCGGTCGGGCTGACGCTTGCGCGGCACCGCCGCGCCGGCCCACCTCTGCCAACATCATGAAATAGGCGG
>JBKJRE010000542.1:0-2530 GCA_046594775.1 Rhizobiaceae bacterium
ATGTCGCGCCGGCGATGATCAATGGTGTGGCCGACCTTTGGTGGGCCGTCATCGTCGATATCATCTGCGCCAGTGACAGGCTGACATTGCAGACCCCTTCCGGGCCGCTTGCCATCGACTGTTCCACGGCGCAACGGAAATTTGCGGCCAACCACCGCTTGCATGACTATCTGACCCTGGACGTCGCAGAAGAGGATCAGCGGGCCGTGTTGCACGATCTGGCACGTTCAAGCGGCGTCGACCCGGGCGCGTCGGCGCGCAACACGCTGATGGATTGGACCGAAATACGTGAAATGGCGACGCATCCTCTGGTGACGATCGGCGCGCACACCGTCAATCATTACAATTTGAAGCGCCTGACACAGGACAAGGCGCGCCAGGAAATGACGGATGTGATTGGCCTGCTCGAGGCCGAACTTGGTCAGCCTCCGAAACATCTGGCCTATCCCTATGGGTATGCCGGTGCGGTCGGCTGCCGCGAGGTAAGACTCGCAGGCGAGGCCGGTTACGTGTCAGCCGTGACAACCCGTCACGGCGTCTTGCGCGCGCAGCATGCCCACCATCTCCATGCTCTTCCACGCATTTCCGTCAATGGCCGCTACCAGAGCCTGGCGCATATCCGCACAATGCTGTCGGGCATCACCACGCCGCTCGCCAACCGAGGCAAAATGCTGGTTACGGTCTAGGCTTCGTCGAGTTTGCTGGTCGCGGCGGCAAAAGCAGCCATTTGATGATGCCCATGGCCGGCAGTATCCACAAGATGCCGGTGAAGAAGAAGAACGCAAAATGTGCCAGGGGGCCGGACTGCGGAAGCTGCGCCACCGCCACGATGGTGGCGACCAGCGCGTAGGTGATGACCAGCACGATCAGCAGAATGGTGCCAATGAGCTTCTTCAGGCGGATGGGCATGATCGGGTCCTTTGCATGGCTCCGATTAGAGCCTTGCGGGCAGCGGCGCAATCGCGCGAGACGTGACGGCATGTCGCGCGACAACGCCGCCTATCCGGGGCTATTGAAAGCCGGTGCGCGATGGTTCACCAATCGCGCGACCGGAGCGGCATCATGAGTTCGATCGAAGTAGACTTCCAGACGGTTCGCCAGGAGCGTGACCTGCAGCTTGCCAACCGGGCTATGCTTCGCGGATGGCTGTATGCCGTGCTTGTGATGCTGGTCGCGCTGGTGCTCGTGGGCGGGGCCACACGGCTTACCGATTCCGGCCTCTCAATCACCGAATGGAAACCGATCCACGGCGTCATTCCGCCGCTGAACGATGCTGAATGGCAGGAAGAGTTCGCCAAATACCGGCAGATACCGGAATATGCGCAAATCAACGAAGGCATGGATCTTGCCGGCTTCAAGCGGATATTCTGGTGGGAGTGGGCGCACCGCCTTCTGGCCCGGGGCGTCGGCTTCGTGTTTGCACTTCCGCTGGCTTTTTTCTGGGCCACCGGCCGTGTCGAACGGGGTCTGACGCCGAAGCTCGTGGGACTTCTTGCCCTCGGCGGGATGCAGGGAGCCGTCGGCTGGTGGATGGTTGCGTCGGGGCTGGTCGACCGCGTCGATGTCAGCCAGTACCGCCTGGCTATCCATTTGACACTGGCCTGCACGATCTTTGCCGCAATCATGATTGTTGCGCGGGGCCTCGCGCCTCATTCGGAAGCGCCGGCCGATGGTTACACCCAGCGTTTCGCAGGCATTCTGCTGCTGGCGGTACTGTACCAGATATTTCTGGGCGGCCTTGTCGCGGGGCTAGACGCCGGCCTGAGCTATAACGACTGGCCGCTGATGGACGGACAAGTGGTGCCAGGCGATCTGTTTGTCATCGAACCGGGCTGGCGCAACTTTTTCGAGAATCCGAAAACCGTGCAGTTTGTTCATCGGCTTGGAGCCTACACGGTTTTTCTTGCTGCGCTCTGGCACATGATCGCAACGCGGCGCCGGTTGCCAGGCACCACCCATGCCCGGCGCGCATTTGTATTGTTCTATTTGGTGCTGCTGCAGGCCACAATCGGCATTACCACACTGATGATGCATATGCCGTTCCACTGGGCGTTGGTGCATCAGGGATTTGCGCTGGTTGTACTCGGCTTTGCCGCGGCTCACTGGCGCGGCGCCAAGGGAGCTTATCCACTGCCGACGGAGATCGCGCTCGCGCGTTGAGCTTGTATCGGTTCGTCTGCCGGCAACAGCCCCGAACTTGGACTGAGCGCTTACAGCCCGAGCATCAGGTCCATGTTCTGGACGGCGGCGCCAGAAGCGCCTTTGCCAAGATTATCGTAGAGGGCGATCAGCACGGCCTGGGCTTTGCTGTCGTTGGCGAAGACATGCAGACGCATGCGGTTGGTGTCGTTGTAGGTTTCCGGATCGAGTTCGGGCGATCTTTCCGTCGAGCCGTAAGTGGCGACCTCGACGACCGAATTCGCAAGCCCGGCATAATGGTCTGCGATTGCCGCGTGGAGCTCCGCGCCCGTGGGCACGCGGTCGAGCGCGCCTAGCTGCAACGGCACCGCAGTCAGCATTCCTTGGGCGA
>JBKJRE010000604.1:0-4674 GCA_046594775.1 Rhizobiaceae bacterium
CATCGGCTTCGTGCCGCCGCAGGTGATGATCTGGGACGCCAAGAACCTGACCGGCAATGTCGTGACCCGCGATATCGTCGACGCAGCCAGGGCATGGGTGCCGCAGATGCGCGAGGAGGGGGCCGACATCGTGATCGCCCTGTCCCATTCGGGCATCGACACCAAGCAGGACACGATGATGGAAAACGCTTCCTTCTTCGTGGCGGGTGTCGACGGCGTCGACGCCGTGTTTACCGGTCACCAGCACCTGGTGTTCCCGGGCGAGAAGGATTTCCAGGATATTGAGGGCGTCGATGCAGCCAAGGGCACGCTGCAGGGCAAGCCGGCGGTAATGGGCGGCTTCTGGGGCTCGCATATGGGTCTCATAGACCTGCTGCTCGAGCGCGACGGCAACGCCTGGAACGTCGTGTCGGCAACTTCGGAGGCCAGACCGATCTACGAGCGCGTCGACAGGAAGGCCGTGCCGACGGTCGAAGACGATCCGACAGTCGTCGAGGCGCTGAAGGAGGACCACGAAGCGACGCTTTCCTATGTGCGCCGTCCGGTCGGCAAGACGTCGGCACCGCTCTATTCCTATTTCGCCCTGGTCGCCGACGATCCTTCCGTGCAGATCGTCAGCCAGGCGCAGATCTGGTACATCAAGGACCTTCTGAAGGAAACGCAGTGGAAGGATCTTCCGGTGCTGTCGGCAGCGGCGCCCTTCAAGTCAGGCGGCCGCGGCGGCGCCGGCTACTATACGGATGTGCCGGCCGGAGACATCGCAATCAGGAACGTCGCCGATCTCTATCTTTATCCAAACACCGTACGCGCCGTCGAGATCACCGGCGCGCAGGTCAAGGAATGGCTGGAAATGTCGGCCGGCATCTTCAACCATATCGAGAAGGGCAAGTCCGACCAGCCCCTCATCAATCCGGATTTTCCATCCTACAATTTCGACGTGATCGACAGTGTCACCTACAAGATCGACGTGTCGCAGCCCCCCAAATACGATCCAAAAGGCGCCGTGCTCAACGCGGATGCAAGCCGCATCGTCGATCTGATGTTCGACGGCAAGCCGATAGATGCGGCGCAGAAGTTCATTGTCGCCTCGAACAATTACCGCGCCGGCGGCGGGGGAAACTTTCCGGAGATCAACGCATCCAAGGTGATTTTCGAAGCGCCTGACACGGACCGGGACGTAATCGTGCGCTACATCGTCGAAAAGGGAACGATCAATCCGACAGCCGATGCCAACTGGAGCTTCGCGCCGCTTGACGGCACCACCGTCATCTTCGAGACAGGGCCAAAGGCTATGGAACACATCTCCGACATCAAGGGCGTAAAAATCGAGCCCGCCGGCGAGGGCGCCGACGGCTTCGCCAGGTACAGGATTGCGCTCTAGCCGAAGCTTGGGCGGAGAGGGGTTCAAGCCTTGTAGATTACCTGCCTGACATCGATATATTCGGCGCGGAAGCCGGCTTCACAATAATACAGGTAGAACTCCCACAATTTCTTGAACCGCTCGTCGAAGCCAAGCGGATTTATGGTGTCCCATGATGCCCAGAACCGCTTGCGCCATTCTGCCAGTGTCCGGGCATAGTCCTGCGGGAAGACGCGCTCGCGCAGATATGAAAGCCCATGGTCGGTGCCCAGCGATTTCAGGATTGCCGGCGTCGGCAGCATGCCGCCTGGAAACACATATCGCTGGATGAAATCGGGCCTCTTTCGGTAGATGGGAAAGGCCTGCTCGTTGATTGTGATTATCTGCATGCCCGCAGTGCCGCCGGCCTTAAGGCACTCCTTCACTTTGGCGAAGAAGACCGGCCAGTATTTCTCGCCGACCGCCTCGAACATTTCGATCGAGGCGGTGCGGTCGTATTTTCCGGTTTCGTCGCGATAGTCTTGCAGCTTGATGTCGACCCTGTCCGACAGCCCGGCCTTCGCCATCCGCTCGACGGCAAAATCGTGCTGCTCGCGACTGATCGTCAGGCCGGTAACCTTGCAGCCGATTTCGCGGGCGGCATATTCGGCAAACCCGCCCCAGCCACAGCCGATTTCCAGCACGCTGTCATTCGATCCGATATTCAGATCCTTGGCCAGCGCCTGGTACTTGGCCGTCTGCGCGCTCTCCAGATCGTTGGCCCCGGTCGAGAAAAGTGCCGAGGAATAGGTCATGGTGGGGTCGAGCCATTCCCTGTAGAAAGCATTGCCGAGATCGTAATGAGCCGAGATGTTTTTGCGTGAGCCCCGGTGGGTATTCTCGTTCAGCCAGTGATGTACGCGGTGAACCGCCGCCATCAACCGGCTCGCCGTCCCCGCCACCCGCTCGCCGGCCTCGACATTGACCACGAACAGTTCGAGGAAGCTGGTCACGTCCGGACTTTCCCAGTCGCCATCCATGTAGGATTCGGCCAGGCCGATGGTTCCGCCGGCAAAGGCCCGACCCGGCAACTTCCAGTTGTTCAAGGTCACTTCGGCATTGGGGCCGCGCTCCTTGCCCACCACCAGTATCTTGCGCAGGTCGGGCAGGGTGACGCTCAAGGATCCCCGTTCAAGCTTCATTGCCGCGGACAAAACCAATCTGGCTTTGCCCGGCAGGCTGCGGCCAATTTCTGCGAAGTTTCGCGCAGTCAGCGTTACCGGTTCGTCAGGCCGATCGGGCCTCCCCCCCTGGTCATTCAGCACTGGCTTTCACTCCCTCGACCACCCGACCGTCCTGCGGGATCAACCATCATAACTGGATCACACTCAGCTGTTTTCAATGGGTTGGCGAAGTCTCTCCCGATAGCGAATTTGGCACGATCGGCAGGAATTTCAAGCCGTTAAGGCGCCGCTTCCTTTCCCGGGAGGCAAGCGATGATCAACCCCTTGTGCCCACCGGGTCGGATATGCCGCGATTTTCCGATACGCGAGGCAATTCGTCCGGTATCCGCTAGGTTTGGAGGACAGCACGATTTCATCGTTGCTAGGCCCGTTGAAAGGGGCGATGGTCACACCCACAGGAGGAGAAGATATGCGCTACGTCATCGGAATCTGCGTGGTGGCCGGATTTCTGATCTGGGATGGTGCCTACAACGAGGGCCGATACATCAGCTATACGGTTTTTGAACTGAAGCGGCTGACGGCAATGGTCGGCGCCTAGGGCGTCAATATGCACGCAAACTCTCGCATATAGGTACACGGTTGACTTGGATTGCGCGGCCTTTCAGAAGAGGTTTCACGCGATTCGGGAGCAGAGTTTGATCAGGCATATCGTGTTCTTCAGCGTGCGCCGGCGTGATGACGTAGACGCCGTCCGCGCCGGACTGTCAAAGCTGGCAGGCATTCCGCATGCTTCGACCTTCGAAGTGTCGCTCAACACCAAGGTCGATCCTATGGGCGACGAAATCGACGTTGTCGTCTATGCGGAGTTTGCGGACGAAGAAGCGCTGGCCGCCTACAAGGCGCATCCGATTTATGCCGAGTCGACCAAAAATGTCAGGCCGTTGAGGTCACTGCGCTTCTCGGCGGATATTGTCGCCGGGCCAGTTTCTTCAGACGAGGTCCGGACCCGAGAATAGCGTCAGGGCCCCGCCAAGCTGCTTCCGCAGCCAACTGTGCCGCGCCGCCGATCTGGGCAGCAGAAAGGCGCCTTCCCATTCCCCGGTCACCGGGTCCTGGCCGCGATAGGCCAGTACAGTCTGGTCGGGCAGATAGGCTTTGAAGCGGTCAACGACGTCAGCGCCGTAAACACGCCAGTGACCATGCTTTTCCGGCTTCGGAAAGCCCCAGTCCCGCGTCATCGCCTGGCGAAACGGATCGGGGAAGGCGAGATACAACAGCCCCTCCGGCTTGGCGATTCGCAAGAGTTCGTGCAGGGCCTTGCTGTCGTCGGCGACATGTTCCAGCACATGCGAGCAGATGACGAGATCATAGGCTGCCGCGGGTTTGTCTATTGCCTGGATGTCCAGCCCGCCGGGTTCGCCATAGACCGACAGTTCATGCTGTGCGAACCAGTCGGGTTCAACGGTCGGGTCGGGGCTGAACTGGATTGCCTTCCAGTCCGTGAAATTCTCCGGCCCAAGCCGGTCGAACATGATCCTGAAGATGCGGTGGCGTTCCAGCGAAAGACAATGGGTGCAACGTGGTGCTTTGCCATTGGGGGCGGATCGACCTTTCGGACCCGGACCGAACTCCGTGCCGCCGCAGATCGGACATTGCGGGGCGGCAACGGTTTTCAATAGCGCATCGGTCATTGTCGCCGTTTTCCTGTCGAGATTTGCCGTGCCGGGTCGGGCGGGGTCGCGACGGAATGCGCGACATTTCCAGGAGAGATAGGGCTCGACCAGTCGCATTCCAAGGCTGCCGGTTGCCGTTGCCGTGACGGAGTTCTATTGCGTCCGCCATGGATTGCTCCTGATCGGCGCCTGTCGAGCTCTTGAAACGGGTCAGCTACAGGAATGGCCGCATAATGCGGCCGATGATGCCATGGGGCATCATTTTGCCTTCCACGGCGGCCAGACAAATGCATTCGCCGTCCGGTCCGACCTGGGGTTGGTGATCGATCGTCCCGTCCGCCTCGACGAGGTCACCGGGAAAATAGCGGCCTGCATGGTCGGCGAATGATCCGGAGAGCACCTGCGTGTATTCGGCGCCGATGTGCCCATGATGCGGAAGCCGTCGGTTTGGCCCGATGCGATAAAGCACAAGGTCGCA
>JBKJRE010000012.1:0-2773 GCA_046594775.1 Rhizobiaceae bacterium
GGCCGATGATGCGCGGCAGCATCGCGCAGGCGCCCATGTCCGCGCCGGCCAAGCCCACCTTGGTGAACAGGAACGCGGTCTTGGCCGTCGGCGTGGCGAGGCGGATGTCCGAGGCCATGGTGATGATTGCGCCGGCGCCGGCCGCAATGCCGTCGACCGCCGAGATGATCGGCTTGCCGCAGTTCAGCATCGCCTTGACGAAATCGCCCGTCATTCGGGTGAAGGCCAGCAGTTGCTTCATGTCCATAGCCACCAGCGGGCCAATGATGTCATGCACGTCGCCGCCGGAGCAGAAGTTCCCGCCATTCGACAGGAACACCACCGCATCGACATCGTCGGCGTAGACCAGGTTACGGAACGTATCGCGCAGTTCGGCATAAGACTCGAAGGTCAGCGGATTCTTGCGCTCGGGCCGGTCGAGCCGGATTCTGGCAATCCGGCCCTCGACTTGCCACTGAAGATGCTTCGGCTGCAGCCCGGCCATGTGCGAATTGGTCAATCCCGTCCCTCCCAGTTGCTGCGGAACGCCTTCAGCATGGCGCTTAGTCTCCGCGTTTCCTCGCCGCCGAGATTGCCCAGCAATTCCCCGATCCATCGCTCGTGGGCCGCTGCCATGGTCCGAAACTGCTCGGCGCCGGCATCGGTGAGCCGTACCATCGAGGTGCGCCGGTCGCCGTTTCGACGCGCCCGCAGCACCAGACCTTCTGTCACCAGGCGGTCGATGATACCGGTCACATTGCCGTTGGACACCAGCAGGAAGCGTGACAGGCTGCTCATCAGCATCCCCTCGGGCGCGCGGTAGAGTGCGGCCATCACGTCGAAGCGCGGCAGCGTGGTGTCGAACTCCCGCCGCAGCCGCTCGCGCAATTCGGCTTCGATCGTCCGCGACGCGCGCAGCAGCCTGATCCACAGCCGCAGCCGCTCCTTGCCGTCGCCCAATATGTCAGGCGAGGAAAGCGGTGCGCTCACCATGTTTCGCCTCCCGACACCGAGATCGCCTGGCCGGTCACCGAGCCTGCCGCCTCGCTGCACAGCCACAGCACCGTTTCAGCCACTTCTTCCGGCTGAATCAGCCGGCCCTGCGGATTGGTCCTGGTCAGACTCGCACGCGCTTCCTCCGGCGACCGACCTGTCTTATCGACGATACGGGCGATGCTCTCCTCCAGCATGTCGGTTTCGACGAAGCCCGGACATACCGCGTTGACCGTAACGCCTGTCTTGGCCGTCTCGGCGGCCAGTGCGCGCATCAGCCCGACGACGCCGTGCTTGGCGGCGACATAGGGCGCGACATAGGCATAGCCTTTCAGCCCGGCGGTCGAGGCGATGAAGACGATGCGGCCCGCCCTGCGCGCCGTCATACCTTCCAGCGCGGGTTTGACCGTCAGAAAGGAGCCGGTCAGGTTGACGTCGAGCGTGTGCTGCCAGTCGGCAAGCGTCGTCCGGCCTGCCGGCGCGCTGCCCGCCATGCCGGCATTGGCGATGACGATATCGACCGGTCCGCGTTCCGCCTGCGCCTTGGCGTAGAGCGCCGCCATCGCCGCCTCGTCGGTCACGTCGGCGGCAATGCCGAAGATGCGGCTGTCTTCCGCCGATACCTCGGCCAACACCGCCGCGCGCCGCCCGCAGATCGTTACCGCGACGCCGGCGCCGGCGAGCGCCAGCGCGATTGCCCGCCCGACGCCCGAACCGCCGCCGGTCACCAGCGCGTGGCGGCCCGAGATCATACTTTCAGCCCCGAGGTGGCCGCCTCGCGTTCGGCCAGCCGGTAGGCTTGGTCACGACCCGGCAGATACGGATCGGGCCATGTCACGCCGCGGTCACCGAGCGTCACGGCTGCGTGCAGTGTCCAGTAGGGATCGCTCAGATGCGGACGCGCCAGGCAGACGAGATCCGCCCGGCCCGCCATCAGGATCGAATTAACGTGATCCGGCTCATAGATGTTGCCGACTGCCATCGTCGCCATGCCGGTTTCATTGCGGATGCGGTCTGAAAACGGAGTCTGGAACATCCGCCCGTAGACCGGCTGTGCATCGGCCGATGTCTGGCCGGCCGATACGTCGCAGATGTCGACGCCGGCCTTGTTCAGCAGATGCGCGATCTCGACCGCGTCGGCCGGGGTGACGCCCTCGACGCCGACCCAGTCATTGGCGGAAATCCGGATCGATATGGGCTTTTCGACTGGCCACACGGCACGCACTGCGTCGAAAACCTCAAGCGGGAAACGCATACGGTTCTCAAGCGAGCCGCCATATTCGTCGGTCCGACGGTTGGTCAGCGGCGTGATGAAGGATGACAGCAGATAGCCGTGCGCGGCGTGAATTTCGAGCATGTCGAAGCCGCAGCGCTCCGCCATCTCTGCCGACGCGACGAACTGGTCGCGCACAATGTCCATGTCGGCGCGGTCCATGGCCCTGGGCACCTGGTTCTGCGGCGACCAGGCCACCGCCGACGCCGCCATGATCGGCCAGTTGCCGGTATCGAGCGGCACGTCGGTGCCTTCCCAGCCGACTTTGGTCGAGCCCTTGCCGCCCGAATGGCCGATCTGCGCGCAGATCTTGGCCTCGGTCTCGCGGTGCACGAAATCGACCAGCCGCTTCCACGCGGCCTCGTGCTCGGGCGCATAGAAGCCGGGGCAGCCCGGCGTGATGCGGCCCTCGGGGCTGACGCAAGTCATCTCGATATAGACCAGTCCGGCACCCCCCTTGGCTCGTTCGGCGTAATGCGTGAAATGCCAGTCGGTCGGGCAACCGTCGACCGCCTTGTACTGCGCCAT
>JBKJRE010000231.1:0-5812 GCA_046594775.1 Rhizobiaceae bacterium
TCCGTCCTGACGCAGAATTTGCAATGTTGCTTCCGTTCCCCCATCGCGGGCTTCTTCGCCCTTGCGGATAATCGTCCGTCACATCAGCCGCGGCGATCAAGGCGCTTTCGATCGCAAGCAATTGGCGGCCTGCCGGGCTTGGCGAAATTCTAGTTGCCGGCCGAGCGCTGGGCCCGTCGAAGCGCTGCGGTCCAGAGTTCGCCGAAGCGCTGACGCTGCGCGCCGCGCTCGGTATCGCTGTCGCTGTCGCTGATGCCTTCCCAGCCGCTGTGAGAAACCACCAGCAGCGAACCCTGCGGCCGCGGCTGAATCTGCAGTTCGCAGTTTGTCGGCGAGGGCCACTGGTCACAACCGAACGCGAAATGCAGCACGAGCGGCGTCGGGCGATCGACCTTTCCGATCTTGAACCGCTTCGGCTCTGCATGGTCGGTCATGGTCACGATGGCTTCGGGCGTGATGTTGCCTGTCCATGGCAACCAGAGGCCTTGGCCATCGGCGTTGAACAGCCGGGCGGCGGCCGGCGGCGACGCCGCCAACTCGATGCTGCCATCGAACTCACGGCGCCATATATAGCGGGTGTTTTGTCCGGAAGCGCCGTAGACCTGCAGCCGCCGCAGGAAATCCGTCCACCCCTGGGTGAGTTCATCGACCGTCGCGGCCGTGCGGTTCGGCTCGCGGTCGGTTACCGTCACGCGCACACCACCATCTTCCGCGACATTGTGCCATTCGATTGCGTTGCTGGGCCCGGTGCCGAGAAATCGCCACTGGTATCGCAGCATGTGCGGCGGATCGAGCACCGCGCCGGCAATCTCGAAAAAATCTCCGTCGCCGAAATCGAGGCGGGCGGCGCCGTCGGGTTTCAGATCGGCCGACAGATCGCCGAACCACCTTTGGACCACATCGCGCCGGGCTATCGCGTTCCACACCGTGTCCAGCGGCGCTGGTATGAACACCGACACCTGAACCGTGCCAGGCGGCAGATTGGTTCCGGCCTGCGGTTTTGCCAATGGAAACGAGGCATAAGGCACGGACTCTTTCATGATCATCTCCCTGGCACGGGCCCGGCGTGATTCACCAATTATGCGGAGCCGCCGCGCGGCTGGCGAACTGGAATACCTGCTGGGCGCGTCGCGCAGCCTCCGCCCAGTAGCCCGTGAGAATTCGTCGTTCCGATTTTTGCAGATCGCCCGGAAGCGCTTCCCAGTTGTAGTGAAAGGCCTGCAGCAGGCATTTGCCCCATCCGGCCGGCTCGAGCCACAGCCGGCCCGCAATTTTGCAACCCCATGCCGGGCGTTCCAGTCGATAATTGATATAGGGCAGGAAGGAGGGCGGCTCCTGTCCCGGGCCGACAACCTGGTCGATCGTCATTTCCAGCGTGCCGCTTGCATCCCCCATCATGATCGGAAGCTTGTTGCCGGCGGCGATCTCGCCGCTGCGGGCGATCAGCCAGTACTTCAGGCAATTGGCGCTGAACAGCTGATCCCACGCCGGATAGACCATGGTTTGCAATTCGACCTGGACGTAAGGACCCATCCGGCGCCATGGCCAGCGCCAGCTCATGCCGGTCCGCAGATGCGCGCTGAGTTGTTCGAGGATCGCCGGCCAGCCACCACCGTTCCAGGTTTGCCAGTCCCAGGGAGGATTGGTGGCTTCTTCAACCACGGATATCCGCGTTCCCATGCCGGAATCCTGCAACTGCCAGGTCACGCAGGTAACCTGGCCGATGCCCTGCCAGCGAGTGTAATAGCGCAGCTTCTTCGGCGCTTCGACTTCCACCGGCCGTACCAGGAAATACTCGCCGTCCTCGAAATCGAGCACCATGTCGCGGTCTGTCTTGAGCAGCGACCCGACGCTTATCGCGAACCATTTCGCCAATCGTTCGGGATCTGTCAGCGCGCGCCAGACCGTCGAGCGCGGATAGGGAACGTCGATGACGCTCTCCAGCCGCTCCCACCGATCACGCTGCACCGTCATAGCGCCCATGCGATGCAGCGTCGGTAACTCGCGGCCGCCTTCCCGGGCGTCGAAATGCTCCAGTCCCGGCCGATCAGACGGACACGGCATCGACCACATCGCGCTTGCCGGCGACCCGGCGGTCGCAGACTCGTGTGTTCCTTTACCGTTGCCGCCAGACATGAGGCCTCTTCACTTTCTTCAGGAAAGCATCACGCTGTCGGGCCGCCGCAGATCCTCAAGTTCCTTCTCGGTCAGATAGACCCCCATGACGAAATCGAGCGCCGTGAGATAGACCGCAACGGGACCATGCGGATCCTGCACGTCATAAAGCGGCAGGCTGCGGTAGATTCGCCCGACGCCAGGATTGCCCGACGGCGGGATCGCCCGCACGTGATCGATGGTAAGTTCGATCGGCTCCTTGTTGAAGAACGACTTGCCGAGCGACGGTACGCGGAAGATCGCGCCGACCGCCATGCGGCAGGCCTTCTCGGGCTGGTTCTTGGTCAGGTCCTCGTAAGGCGTTCGCAGCTGCCCGGTCGACAGATATTCCGGGTTCAAGGTGACGATGATCTCGCCGATCTTCTCGCTCTGCCCGACCATCCTCATTTCGATCAGGTTGGTATAGACCTCCGCGTTGTTCCAGTCGGCGCAGGACGGCTGCGAGCGCGCGACCCGGACGTAGCCCGAGAAGTCGACGGTCATTTCACCCATCGACGGGATCAGGAAGGTATCCCGCGAGGTGATCCCGAGATTGTCGATCCCGGTTGGCGGCGGCGTGAACGGCTCGACCTTGCGTGGGCCGTAGAGGTCGTCCAGCTTCGGAAAGTCGATCGGAACGCCGGAGCTGACTTTGCCTTCAGTGGTGATAAGGGTCGCCATGTCTGATGTCCTTCTTGCAAATTGAGTTCAGATCAGGTTGCTGCGATGGGTGCAGCAGGTCACGCCGGGCCGATCCGCGACGCCGTCCATGTCCATATCGAGTTCGCCGTCGACGGTGGAGTAGACATTCCGCGAATTGAGGTCGATCTTGCCGTCGTTGTCCCAATCGTTGAGTTTGCCCTTGAAGGTGCCAGCAATGAAGACGTTTGCCTTCGGTCCTGCGACCGGATGATGCAACGTAGACAGGATGGCATTGCCCGGCGTCAGGATCTCGTCGAGCGGCTTGCCGACGCACCGATCGAGATCGAAGTAGCCCCAGCCCTGGAACTTGCCGCGCACGTAGCGGATCGCCGGCTCGCCGTGGATCTTGAATTTGGGTTCCAGATGCCAACAGCCGGAGCGCATGAAGCTGATGGTGACGTCTTCAACGCCCTGCGAGCCATCGTCGGCGCGCCCGGAATTGAAGTACGGCCGCTTCACCGCCGATTCAAAGTAGAAGTTGCCGCGATCGGCGCGGGTCCGCTCGGTGAACCCACGGAACAGGTAATTGTCGATGTGCGGCGAGCCGTCCTTGTGCAGACCATCGATCTGCTTGGCGATCACCAATTGCCGCTCGCGGGTCGCGACGTTCGGGCAGGCGTGGGCCTGGCCGTATACCCGCGCAAGCCCCTGCGGAGACAACGAGAGCTTGCCCCAGGTGCGGTTGTCCGGATCGAGACGGATGTAGAGATCGCAATGGATCAGCAAGTGGATCGTCTCGTCGAAGGTGCGGTTCGGCGTCGATACCGCGTCGCGCTTGTCGAAAGCGGGATCGCCGGTGGTCAGTTCGCCGCCGAACAGCCGCGCCCACTCGGCGATCTCCGGATCATGGTCCTTGGTAAACCCGAGCAATGCCTGCACGCCGCTCAGTCCGCCGAGTTTCTCGATCGCCCAGAGCGCGTCCCAGCGGACCTCGCGGTTCTTGTCGTGCTTGACCACCTGGGTCAGCAGTTCGACGGCATCCGGCTCGTTACGGTCGACATACTCGTAGAGCGCCTGTTCGCGCATCAGCGGATCCGCATGCCCCAGCGCCGCCTCGGCCAGATCGTCACTGGGCCGGGGATCGAGGCGCATCGCAACGCGATCGAGCGCGAAGCCAAAGTCGCTCGCCCACGCCGCCGGATCACCCGCGATGTAACGGGAATCGGCCAGCGCCGCCGTCGTCTTGGTCTGGATGCGACAGGCATCCTGTTGCTCGGCGGTCAGACCACTGAACGGGATCACTCCCTCATCGAGACCCACGACGCGAAAATCGCGACCTTGCGCACCCGCCGCAAAACTCTGCAGAAGCATGCCCTTGTTGCAAAGATCAATCGCCATACTATTTTCCTTTTGATTCAACGTCCGGTTAGACGCACATCAAGCCCGATCACCATATTGCAGGGATGAGACCGACTCTTCTCCGAAATTGAGTAGTTGCGTTTTTGGAAACCGAGTAATTGCATTTCAATGCAGCGGATTAGTCAGGTTAGAAACGCAGCGTCCCACGATGCCGTCGACGATCGCATCAACGAAGGGGGCTGCTGTACACGATCAGCAAACAGGCGGCTCAAGAGGACCGGGATTGCGGTCAGAACCGGGGGATCGAGTATTCGCGCGGATGTCAGTTCGATCCTGCTTTCGCCGGACCAGCCGTCGTCTTCCACGAGGATCGGTCCGCTGCGTCCGCGGCGCAGCCCGTCGAGCGTGACCAATTGCATACCGGCGGCGGTCCAAGGAACTTCCACCGCGAAGATGTGCCAGACGCCGTGGCCGGGATTAGGCAAGGAATAGGGACCATGATAGCTCGTGAGCGCGCAGACGGCGGGAACGCCTTCCGGAATCGCCCGTGGAAACATTGCCAGGAAGATCAACCCGTCGCATCCCGAGTTGCCAACCGTACCGCAAATATGCTTCGACCTCGTCGGCAAGTCGGCCGATTCCAGCAGCAATGCACTGAGATCGCTGAGCCGCGTCGACAAAACAACTCGGGTCAGGCGCCGAAACGCGCTCGGCGACAAGCCGACGAGCTGGCTGAACCGGCTCGTAAAAGTCCCGAGGCTGTTATAACCGGCCTCGAAACAAATTTCGGTGATCGGGAGATCGGTGCTCGTCAGAAGCCGTTTGGCGTGGTCGAGACGCAGCGCATAATGAAACTGGATCGGCGGGATTCCAGTAGCGTGACGAAACAGCCGATTGAAGTGGCACGGACTTAAACATGCGATATCTGCCATGTTGCTGTTTGTCAGGGGCTGGTCGAGGCGGCGGTTCATGGCGGCGACAACCCGCTCAAACCTTGGCAAGTAAATCAATTCGTTCCGTCCCGCGACGTAGCCATGGTGCGGGGACGTCGCGGCTTGATCGACACATGAACCTGACGAATGGCGGACGTTGGCTTTTTCCCTCATCTGCACCTCCGCATTTGCGCTGTCCAAATGCTCTTCTCTCTGGTTCTGGCAGGCGCTCCGAACGAAGCTGGGCCGACCTCCTTCATGCTAGATCGGATAGACGAGTCCGGGATTGATGACCGCTCACCGCTTGATCGGGCGCGACCCCTCTTCGCAATCACGGCTTGATCACGATGGCGGGTCGGTCACCGAGACGTGGTGATTTTGTCGTGAGCAACGAAGGCCGACTGCAAGGACGCTGCCGATAAAGGGCTGCGATTCTTGCGAGTTTACCCCGGCCTAGACTTCTCCGAAATTGAGGGAGCGTCTGCCGACGTTGCGCAGTCCTCGACCCAGTGCAGGACCGCTCCTCCCTGCCGCTTGTCATGGAGTTTGGATGTGAGCACGACCAATGAAATTGGCACCCTTGTCGCTCCGTCGTGGCTCCGGCACTCCACGCGTCCGCTGCGCTGGTTTCTCAAGCTGGCCCCTGAAGAAGCAAGTTTTCGGAAGCGGAAATTCATCAGCGCCGATCGGACAAGACAGTTGGCGCTGGAGACCACGGGCAAGAC